>JANLSI010000544.1:0-4087 GCA_031362345.1 Pseudomonadota bacterium | reverse complement strand
AACCGTTTCTGTTTTTGAGAAGCAGCTCCGAACCGGCAAGGCAGCGCCCGTCAGGCCAAAGAGCGAAGGCCGATGAGCGGTCCTAAGATCGTCATCATCGCGGGACCGAATGGCGCTGGGAAGACGACCTTTGCGCGGGCCTTTCTGCCGCAGGAAGCGCAATGTCCACGCTTCATCAATGCTGACCTTATCGCTGCTGGACTGTCTCCTTTCGCGCCGGCGACTGCAGCCGTTAGAGCCGGCCGGCAAATGTTGCAGGAAATAGCGGCCTGCGTAACGCGCGGCGACAACTTTGCCTTCGAGACAACCTTGGCAGGTCGCGCCTATCTGCGACACATCGAGCAGTGGCGCCATCTTGGCTACCACGTCAGTCTGTATTTTCTGAGTTTGCCGACGGTCGAGATGGCAACGGCACGTGTTGCCGAGCGGGTGCGCCAAGGCGGACACGATATTCCGGCGACGGTCATTCGTCGGCGATTTGCCACTGGGCGCAGAAATTTTGATGCGCACTATCGGGCGGCGGTAGACGTCTGGGCGGTCTACGACAACGCCGGTGATAGGCCGGTTTTGATTGAGTGGGGAGAAAGATCATGACTCAGCAAGAACTCTCGCAAGCAAAGGACAAGGATCTGCCGGCGTCGTTGATTGCGATACAGCGTGCCGCGCGCATGGCGCGGGAACAAGCCGTGCGAACGGACACCGCCATCATTGTCATGCGGGATCAGCAGATGGTTCGTGTGACTGCAGAGGAGCTGCGTCGAGAGGGCGTGCGGTGAATGTGGACTACATCGTACGCTCAGTGGCCGGACGTCTGAGCTTGCGGAAGCTGGCAGCCGCGCCGGAGGCGGTACCGGGTCTGCGTGACCATGAAGAGTCGCATGGTTTGTTATGGGTGTTGATGATCACCAGCGCGGAAAATCGCGGCTGGCCCGGTGACGAGGCGGTGAGTGACCTTGCGGGTGCCGGCCTGCCCGCCGCTTCCGTGATCCGTACCGCCAAAATCGCGACCTTCGAGGCGGTCGATGCGACCAAGCTAGGTAAAGTATCGGCGGTAACCCTGCGGCAAGTCGGAAAACATATGGAACGGGAACTTGGTGTCCAGCGCGGTTGAATGTTCACTCAAAGTGGATGACGAGACCCGTGAACTCGCGGTCGGCGATACGGTGATGATCCCGCCCTGGCGGGCCGCAGACGACGAGCGTTTGTAAGCGTTGCGCGTGTCGCGTGCCGGGCGACATCATTGTCACGGTTGGCACGGGATTTACGCCGGTGATGCTGGGAACTGCGTGCTACTATTGTTTGAGCTTGTTCGACGCATTTACTGCCTGACGGTCTTCGTCGCCGCCGAGCAAACGACATCAAGACAACAGGAATCCGTCGGACGGCGCCGGCGTCGATGAGGTTCGTTGGAGTACTGCATGACCGTTTCTGAATTGGAACGGCAGCGAGCCACGACCCGCGCATTAGCCGATCACGGCTCCGCGCCAGGCGCGCTGCTGCCGGTATTGCACGCCATCCAGGATGCGCTGGGCTATATCCCGGACGCGGCCGTCGATACCGTTGCCCACCATCTCAATCTGTCCCGCGCCGACGTGCACGGGGTGCTCAGTTTCTATCACGACTTCAAACACGCACCGCCGGCGCGGCGGGTGGTGCGCTTGTGTCGCGCCGAAGCCTGTCAGTCCATGGGGGGCGCCGCCTTGGAAGCGGCCTTGCGCGCGCGCCTGGGACTAGCCGCTGACCAACATGAAACCAGCGACGGCATCGCCTTTGAACCCGCCTATTGTTTCGGTGCCTGCGCCTGCGCGCCGACGGCGATGATCAATGGTGAATTGCATGGGCGTCTCGATCTGGCACGCCTTGAGGCGCTGGTGCGTGATGGCGAGGCGCCGCAATGAGCCGGGTAACGGTCTATGTCCCTGCTGATGCCGGCGCGCTCGCGGTCGGCGCGCAAGCCGTTGCCCAGGCCATCATCGCCGCAGCGTGCGCACGCAATTTAGACATCCAAGTGGTGCGCAACGGTTCGCGCGGCTTGTACTGGTTGGAGCCGCTGGTCGAAGTGCTGGTCGATGGTCATCGTCTGGCTTACGGGCCGGTGCAGGCACGCGATGTCGCGAGTCTGTTCGAGGCCAATTTCCTGGCCGGCGGCACCCATGGGCTGGCGCTCGGACCGACCGAGGATCTGGCCTGGCTGCGCAATCAGGAACGTCTGACTTTTCGGCGCGTCGGCGTGATCGATCCGAAGTCCTTGGATGACTATCTCGCCCATGACGGTTACGCGGGGCTGCGGCGCGCGCTTGAGATGGCGCCGGCCGACATCATTAAAGCCGTCACCGACAGCGGTTTGCGCGGTCGTGGCGGCGCAGCCTTTCCGACCGGCATCAAATGGCAGACCGTGGCTGATACCGCCGCCACGCAGAAATACATCGTGTGCAATGCCGACGAAGGCGATTCCGGTACCTTCGCCGATCGTATGTTGATGGAAGGCGATCCCTTGCTGTTGATCGAGGGTATGACCATCGCCGGTTTGGCGGTCGGCGCGAGCCACGGCTATATCTATGTGCGTAGCGAATATCCCCATGCCGAGGGAGTCCTGCGTTGCGCCATCGACCAAGCCATGGCCTCCAGCTATCTCGGTGCTGACGTCCTCGGCAGTGGTTTTGCCTTCACCCTGGAAGTGCGGCGCGGTGCGGGTGCCTATATCTGCGGCGAAGAAACCTCGCTGCTGGAAAGCATCGAAGGCAAGCGCGGTCAGATCCGTTTCAAACCGCCGCTGCCGGCGCACAAGGGTTTGTTTGGCCAGCCGACGGTGGTCAACAACGTGCTGTCGCTGGCGACCGTGCCGGTCATCCTCCACCAGGGTGCGCAGTTCTACGGCGAATACGGTCGTGGTCGTTCGCGCGGCACCCAGCCTTTTCAATTGGCCGGCAATGTCAAACACGGCGGCCTTATCGAAAAAGCATTTGGCCTGACCCTGGCTGAATTGATTTTCGACTGGGGCGGCGGTAGCGCCAGCGGACGGCCGGTGCGCACTGCCCAGGTCGGTGGACCGCTCGGCGCCTATCTGCCGCGCGCCCATTTTGATACGCCGCTCGATTACGAGTCTTTCACCGCGCGCCACGCCATGCTCGGTCACGGCGGCGTGGTGGTGTTCGACGACAGCGTCGACATGGCGGCGATGGCGCGCTTCGCCATGGAATTCTGCGCCATTGAATCCTGCGGTAAGTGCACGCCTTGTCGTATCGGTTCGGTGCGCGGACGTGAACTCATTGAACACATCATCGCGGGACGCGAAGTGACGCGGAACCTCGCCACCTTGCGCGATCTGTGCGACACCATGATCAGCGCCTCGCTGTGCGCGCTGGGCGGCATGGCGCCGTTCCCGGTGCTCTCGGCGCTGGAACATTTCCCCGACGATTTCGTGCGCGCCGGTCGCGACGCGGCCTGAAGCAGATACGGAGCAGACCCATGCGATCAATAGATGAATCCGATTTTGGCACACCGGCGCTCGACAACGCCCAACTCGTGACCCTGAGTATCGATGGTCACCAAGTCACGGTGCCGGCTGGCACCTCACTCATGCGCGCGGCCGCTATCGTCGGCATCGTCGTGCCCAAGCTGTGCGCGACCGATAGTCTTGAGCCTTTTGGATCCTGCCGCCTGTGCCTGGTGCAGGTCGAAGGCATGAAAGGCACGCCGGCCTCGTGCACCACACCAGTGGCGGCCGGCATGCAGGTCACGACCCAGAACGATCGCCTGGCCGCGCTGCGCCGCAATGTGATGGAACTCTATATTTCTGACCATCCGCTCGATTGTCTGACCTGTCCGGCCAATGGCCATTGTGAATTGCAGGACATGGCGGGGGCCGTCGGCCTGCGCGAAGTGCGCTATGGCTATGCCGGCGAGAACCATTGCAGCGAGCCCAAAGACGAGAGCAATCCGTATTTCACTTTTGATCCGAGCAAGTGCATCGTCTGTTCGCGTTGTGTGCGGGCCTGCGACGAAGTGCAGGGGACCTTCGCATTGACTATCGCCGGGCGTGGCTTTGATTCCCGTGTCAGTGCCGGCCGTGATCAGGATTTCATGA
>JANLSI010000224.1:0-2499 GCA_031362345.1 Pseudomonadota bacterium | reverse complement strand
CGCCGGGCGCGCCGTCACGGTTCACCCCTGCCGATCACGCACCGCAGGTCGGCACCCGCAGGGTTTGACCTTCGCGCAACGCGTAATGCGGTGCTGACAAACCATTCATGTTGGCGAAATCCTTGAGCGTATTACAGCCGTGCTTGCGCGCGATGGTGATCAAGGTCTCGCCCTTGGCTACTTTATGGCTCTGCTTGATGGCGGCTGCAACTTTGGCCGGCGCCATTGCGCCGGCGATGGCGGGCGCATTACCCCGGCTGGCAATCATGGTACGTACGCCGACGCGCGGCGCCACACCCGGGATATTTGCATCCTGTAAGGCCCGCACGCGCGCCACCATATCCGACGCGGTACAGCGTCGCTGATAGGCGGCGGCGGCCGGCGCCGGCGCATCGAGGTGCGTGCCGGCCGCCAGGCGCGTATTGGCCTCCCAGCGTGGATTGAGGTTACGCAAAGTACGAAACCAGCCACGCTCGTTGCCATCCTGGCCGAGGCAGATGCTGAGTTCGTTGAGTGACATCGAGGTGGCGAGCACGAGCTCACCTGGCCGCTGATCGACACGCGCGAAGCGCAGCCCAAAGTCGTCCGGATGCAGAAACAACCAGGCCGCCGCCAGCACCATCGGCACATACTCGCGGGTTTCCGGCGACAAGGCCTGGAACACGCGCGGGTCCCAGAAGTGCCGCGCGCCGCCCTGGGATAGCTGCACCATGCGCGACTCGCCGCCGTTGTAAGCACCAAGCACCAGCTCCAGATCGTTGTTCAGACGTTTGAACTGGTCGTTCAGGTAGGCGGCATTGGCGGCGGTCGATGCGGTCGCATCGAAACGCTGATCGAAACCGTTGTCGACACCGAGTCCGTAGCGTTGGCCGGTAGCGGGCATGAATTGCAGCAGACCCGAGGCCCCGCTAGTGGATACTGCGTGGACCTTACCGCCCGATTCCTTGGCGAGGATACCGAACAACAGCGCTTCCGGCAGGCCGTTCTTGGCATAGGTCGGCCACATCTTGTAGCGCAGGTATTGATAATTCTCGTGCGCGTCGAGCAACTGCGGACGCATCCAGGTCAGCCATTCGCGCAGCGCCGCGCGCAGCGGCTCGTTGAACTCGATCAGGGAGCGCAGCTCGTGACCGTTGAGCAGGTTCACGCTGCGCTCGGCTGCGGGCACATCGCCGAACAGTGGCGAACGCTCGTCGCTATTGTCAATTTTGCTGTTCGCCGCCCCGCCGCCGAGCAGGGCCTTGGCCTGGCTTGCCAACAGCTGGTCCTGGACCTTGGCGATGCGTTCGACAGTGCAGCCCGGCATGCTGCCGCACCGTTCGGCACTTGCGCTCAAGCGCGCGCGCGCCTGGCCGAGCCCATCGGCAGCAGCGGCAGCGTCACCATTGCGCAAGGTCTGCAAGGCTGCCTCACCCTGCTCACGGGCCGCATCGGCGTCATCGTAGAGCGCTTGCATAAGGACCGCGCTGGCGGGTGTCACGTCATTGGCGCGATTGGCGAAAGCGTTGGTGGATGAGCGTGAACTGGAATGATTACAGGCCATCAGCAGGCACAGCACAAAGACACACGTGGCGCGGATCGATAGGGGCATGCACAGACTCCGAAAAAACTGGCGCAAAGGTAACGGCAGCGGCCCGTCACTGCAACGTCTGGCGCGCATCCAATGCATCGCTGTCAATGCATCACGCGCGCGGTGCTCAAGCGACTTGTTCGTAGGCCTCGAACTTCGGCGTCGCCATTTCTTCGGCGAAACGCCCATAGCTCCACGGCCAGCTGGCCGGCACACCGAACTTATCGAGATACCAGCTCTTACAACCGGTCGACCAGATCGCACCCTTGGCCGCTTCGATGCGCGCCTTGTCAAACGCACTGGTGGCGGCGCTGCTGGCGCTGATCTCGCGACATTCGCCGCTGCGCAGTTTGTCGAGCAATTGCATGACGTAGCCGAGCTGCATCTCGGCTATCTGAATCAGCGTGAAATTGCCGACCGGGCCGTTGGGACCATTGACCAGAAACATGTTCGGAAAGGCCGGCACCGACAAGGACAGATAAGCGATCGGACGATCGGCCCAGACGTCATCGAGATTGACGCCACCGCGACCACTCACCACCGTTGGCCGAATGAAGCGGTCGGCGCAGAAGCCAGTCGCCAGCACCAGCGCGTCGAGTTCGTGCAGCCGACCGTCACGTGTGCGGATACCGCCGGCCTCGACGCGCTCGATACCTGCAGTGACGAGTTCGGCATTGCGTGGGGCGACGATGGTTCGGTTGGACCACATATTGATTTCCAAGGGCGGCTCATTGCGCCGATTCCTTACACAGCCGCCAACGATTTGCCCGCCTCAACACATGGTGATATGACCGCAGGTGTGGGTGCAGGTGCTGGCAATCTCGACCCGACTTTGCGCAGCAATGCAGCAGGCGCAACAGTTTTGTCGTATTATATAAATAATTATCCTCAATTAGCGAATGCCATTGGCAATCAGTCGCTTTATAACG
>JANLSI010000502.1:0-7157 GCA_031362345.1 Pseudomonadota bacterium | reverse complement strand
ATGTCCGACTGAAGTCGGACCCACAAAAAAAGTGAAGCGTCGCCTACAGCAAATCCCGTAGCCGGTAATACAACATCGCCAGCACCAGGGCCGGCGTGCGCAGCCACCCGCCGCCGGGGAAATCACGATGCGGGATACGACTGAATAAATCGAAACGTTCGCTCTGGCCCGCCACGGCTTCGGCCATTAGCTTGCCGGCCAGCGCGGTCAAGGCCAAGCCGTGACCGGAGAAGCCTTGTGCGTACAGCACCCGCCCATCACGCACACCGAAATGCGGCGCGCGGTTCATGGTGATGTCGACCTCACCGCCCCATACATACTCGATGGCGACATCGGCCAGACTCGGAAATACACGCAGCATGCGTTGCCGCATGCCGTGTGCGAGACGCGGCGGTGCCATGCCCGAATAACTGACGCGACCACCGAACAGCAGGCGGTGGTCGACCGACAGGCGAAAATAATCCAGCACGAAGTTGATATCGCAGACGCAGGCATCCCGTGGCAGCAAGGCGCGCGCGCGGGTTTCACCCAAGGGTGCGGTAGCGGCGATATAGGTGCCGACCGGCATGATCTTGGCGCGCAGCGCCCGATTGAGCACCGGACGCCCGGTGTTCTGCGCGAGCACCACTTGCGCGGCGTGCACCGTGCCCGTCGCAGTACGCAGGCGCGGCGCGGTGCCCACCAATAGTTCCAGCACTGGCGTGTGCTCGAACAAGCGCACGCCGGCTGCCTGCGCGGCATGGGCAAGACCCAGCGTGTAATTCAATGGATGCAGATGGCCGGCGCCGGCGTCATACAGACCAGCGCAATAACGCGGACTCGCAATCTCGCGCGCCAGTGCCTGGCCCTCCAGCAATTCGAGATGCGACGCGCCGAAGTCGCGCGCCAGGCTTTCGGCAAGTGCCGCAAGCTCGACACGCTGACGCGGTTTGACGGCGGTGTCGAGATGACCATCGCGCCAGTCGCAGGCGATGGCGTGGCGGCTGATCAATTCGCGCGTCAATGCGACCGCCGCGCGCGACATGTCCCATAGCCGGCGCACGTCGCCCGGCGGCAGATGGCGGGCCAGGGTAGTGAGGGCGCAGGCGTAGCCCGGCAACACCTGGCCACCACTGCGGCCCGATGCACCGGCAGCGAGCACATCGCCCTCGAGCAACACCACGTCATAGCCACGCGCGCGGAGATGAAGCGCGGCCGACAGGCCGGTGATGCCACCACCGACCACCGCCACATCGCAACGCAAATCGCCGTTCATGGCTGCGCAGGAAGGTCGCGCGCCAGCACTTGCCGCGTAGTAGGAAGTATCGGTGCGGGTGTTTGCAGTCATTGCTAATGCGTCGTTAGGCGGGCGGTCCGCGCGCGGCTCGCCGGCATCATGCGCGCCACGCACATTGAGCCGCAAGACGCTGCCGGCACGCGCTTGCCCATGGCTCGACGCTCTCGATGAAACATGTTAATGATGACTTCACCGCGCCCACCGGCACCACTCGTCAGCGCCCGCTTCGCAGCCAGAGATTCAGCACCCCGCATGAACACGCTCGCTACCTTGCATGACACCGTCGGCTGGCAGGACCTCGATCGACGCCACTACCTGCATCCCTTTACTGACAGTAAGGCCCTGCATGCACGCGGCACACGGGTGATCACCCGCGCCGAGGGCGTCTACCTGTGGGATTCCGATGGCAAGCGCATCCTCGACGGTATGGCCGGCCTGTGGTGTGTGAATGTCGGTTACGGGCGACGCGAGCTGGTCGATGCAGCCAGCGCGCAGATGCTCGAACTGCCGTTCTATAACAGCTTTTTCAAAACCGCGACGCCACCGACCCTGGCGCTCGCTGCGCTGTTGGCCGAAGTCACGCCCGCGCATTTGAATCATGTGTTCTTTACCAGTTCGGGCTCCGAGGCCAATGACACGGTGGTGCGCCTGGTGCGTCACTATTGGCAAGTCCAGGGCCAGCCCCAACGCAAGGTCATCATCGGCCGCTGGCTCGCCTATCACGGCAGCACCGTCGCCGCTGCCAGTCTCGGCGGCATGCGCTATATGCACGCGCAAGGCGATCTGCCGATCCCGGGCATCGAGCATATCGAACCACCCTATTGGTTCGAACAAGGCGGCGATAGTGATCACGAAGAATTCGGCTTGCTGGCCGCGCGCCGCCTGGAGGAACGCATCCTCACCATCGGCGCCGAGCACGTAGCAGCGTTCATCGGCGAGCCCATCCAGGGCGCGGGCGGCGTGATCGTGCCGCCCGCCAGCTACTGGCCCGAGATCGAACGCATCTGTCGCAAGTACGGCATTGTGCTGGTCAGCGACGAAGTGATCTGCGGCTTCGGCCGGCTCGGCCACTGGTTCGGCTGCGAGCATTTCGGCTTCACGCCGGATCTGATGGTAATCGCCAAGGGCCTGTCCTCGGGCTATCTACCGATCGGCGGCGTGATGGTGTCCGATGACATCGCGCAGGTGCTGATCGAGCGTGGCGGCGAGTTCAACCATGGCTACACCTATTCTGGCCATCCGACCTGCTGCGCGGTAGCCGAGCGCAATGTACGCATCCTGCGCGATGAACATATTATCGAACGGGTGCGCGACGACACCGGGCCTTATCTGCAGGCGCGACTGCGCGAATTGGTGGCTCATCCCCTGGTCGGCGAAGTACGTGGCGTCGGTTTCATCGCCGCACTGGAACTGGTAAGCGATAAGACGCACCGCACGCGTTTCACACCGGTCGGCGAAGTCGGCACCTTGTGTCGCGATTTTTGTTTCGACCACGGCCTCATCATGCGCGCGGTCGGCGACACCATGATCGTCGCGCCGGCCCTGATCATGAGCCATGCCGAAATCGACGAACTGATTGCCCGTGCCTGCCTGTGTCTGAATCTCACCCTGGCAGCGGCGCGCGATCATCCGTGAACAACCCCTCACTTCTTTTTTGAAGGATCTAACTATGGCCCTGCTTCGTCCGCGCGTGTTTGTCCTGTTAGGCCTGAGCCTGCTGCTGGCCGCCTGCGGCGGCGGCGATAGTGATTCGGCGACCAGCACGACGGCGCCTAGCAGCGATAGCTTAAGCGCTGCCACGGGCGACACGCCGGTGCCGGCCGAAGAGCCGCTACTCAATGTCTACAACTGGTCGGACTACATCGCCGCAGACACCATCGCCAACTTCGAAAAAGAGACCGGCATCAAGGTCCGCTACGACGTGTTCGACAGCAATGAGGTGTTGGAAGCGAAGTTGCTGGCCGGCAACACCGGCTACGACGTGGTTGTGCCTTCGGCCAATTTTGTCGCGCGACAGATCAAAGCCGGCATCTTCCGCACCTTGGACAAAAACAAACTGCCGAACTACAAAAATCTCGACCCCGCGATCATGAAAATCCTGGCCGGCTACGACACCGACAACCTACACGTGCTGCCCTATCTATGGGGCACCACTGGCATTGGTTACAACGTCGCCAAAATCAAGGAGCGCATGAATGATGCGCCCATCACCAGCTGGGACATGATCCTGAAACCGGAAATCGTCGCGCGCTTCAAGGATTGCGGCGTGAGCATGCTGGATACGCCGAGCGAGGTGGTGCCCATTATGCTGCGCTATCTGGGCCTGCCGAGCGGCAGTCAGACCGAGCCAGACTTAGCGCGAGCCGAGACCGCGCTTCGGCAGGTGCGCCCGCACATTAAATACTTTCACTCCTCGCAGTACTTGAACGATCTGGCCAATGGCGAGCTGTGCCTGGTGTTGGGCTGGTCCGGCGACGTATTCCAGGCCCGCGACCGCGCCCGTGACGCGAACAATGGCAACAACATTGCCTTCGTCATCCCCAAGGAAGGCACGCTCATGTGGTTCGACACCATGGCGATCCCCAAGGACGCCCAGCACGTCGCAAACGCTTACAAGTTCCTCGACTACATCATGCGCGCCGAGGTCATGGCGGCGATCAGTGACCAGATGCGCTATGCCAATGCCAATCTCGCCGCGACGCCGAAGATGGACCCCAAGGTCGCCAATGACCCCTCGATCTATCCCGACACTGCCACGCGCGCCACGCTGTTTCCCAATGCCGTCAATCCACCGGATTACGATCGACTGGTCACGCGCGCCTGGACGCGCATCAAGACCAATCAGTAGCGCGATGAGCGAACCCCACAGCACGCGGATTCCCGATCCGACGCCCCGGACCGATCCGCAGGCGCGGCCTTATGTGCGCATCGACCAGGTCACCAAGAAATTCGGTGACTTTGTCGCGGTTGATAACGTCTCGCTGGACATCTATCACAAAGAGCTGTTTTGCCTGCTGGGTGGCTCGGGCTGTGGCAAGAGCACGCTGTTGCGCATGCTGGCCGGCTTTGACGCGCCCAGCGCGGGGCGCATCTACATCGACGATGTCGACATGACCGAGGTACCGCCCTATCAACGCCCGGTCAACATGATGTTTCAGTCCTACGCGCTGTTTCCACACATGACGGTGCTGGAAAATGTCGCCTTCGGTTTGAAACAGGACCACCGCTCGCGGACCGAGATCCGCGACAAGGTCGAGGCCATGCTGGAACTGGTCAAGCTGTCGGATTTCGCGCGGCGCAAACCCCACCAATTATCCGGCGGTCAGCGTCAGCGGGTAGCGCTGGCACGCTCGCTGGTCAAGCAGCCCAAACTGCTGCTGCTCGACGAACCGCTCGCCGCGCTCGACAAGAAGCTGCGCGAGTCGACCCAGTTCGAACTCATGAATATCCAGGACACGCTCGGTGTGACCTTCATCATCGTCACCCATGATCAGGAAGAAGCGATGACCTTGGCCTCGCGCATCGGCGTGATGGACCACGGCCGCATCGTGCAGACCGGCACGCCGAGTGACATCTACGAATTCCCCAACAGCCGTTTCGTCGCCGACTTCATCGGCTCGGTCAATATCTTCGAAGGCCAGATCACCGACGAAGACAACGACTACGTGCGCATTCGCGCGAGCGAGGCCGATTGCGTGCTGTATATCAACCATGGGGTGGCAGCCTCGCCGAGCGGACGCATCTGGGTGGCGGTGCGCCCCGAGAAAATCGCCATCAGCCGCGAAGCACCGGCCGAGCCGCGCGAGAATTGCGTGAGTGGCACGGTCGAGGGCATTGCCTACATGGGCGATATTTCAGTGTTCAAGGTCAAGCTCGCGTCGGGCATGTCGCTCAAAGTCACCCAACCCAACCTCATCCGCCATGCCGAAGACCGCATCGACTGGGACGATCGCGTGTGGCTGTCGTGGCATGCCGCCAGCGGCGTGGTGCTGACCTCGTGAGCCGCGCCGGCTATCTGCCGCTGGGCGATCGCGTGGCGCAGGGGGCCGAGCCGGTGGTGCGCACGCTGCTGCGTTTCGCGCCGTTGCGCTGGGTGCTGAACCTGATCGGCATGCTCGGCCTGGGTGGACGGCGCGGTGTGATTGCCCTGCCCTATCTGTGGCTGGCGCTGTTCTTCCTGGTGCCTTTCCTGATCGTGTTGAAGATCTCTTTCGCCGAACAATTGATCGCGCAGCCGCCCTATAGCGCGCTGTTCGAGCGCACCGCGTCGGGCTATCTGACGTTGAAGCTCAACCTCGCCAATTACCGTTTCCTGATCGACGACGCCCTGTACTGGAAAACCTATCTCAAGTCGGTCGAAGTGGCATTCTTCTCGGCCCTCATCTGTCTCGTCATCGGCTATCCGATGGCCTATGCCATGGCGCGCGCGTCTAGCGCCTGGCGCAACGTCTTACTGATGCTGGTGATACTACCGTTCTGGACGTCGTTTCTGCTGCGGGTCTACGCCTGGATAGGCCTGTTGAACAACAACGGCATCATCAACAATCTGCTCATCGCACTGGGCATCATCGATACGCCGATAGTCATGATGCGGACCAATTTCGCGGTCTATGTCGGCATCGTTTATTCCTATCTGCCGTTCATGATCCTGCCGCTCTACGCGACCCTCGAAAAGCTCGACATCACCCTGCTGGAGGCCGCCGCCGATCTCGGCTGCCGGCCGCTGCGTGCGTTTCTTGGCATTACACTGCCACTGTCGGTGCCAGGCATCATCGCCGGCTTTTCGCTGGTTTTTATCCCGGCACTCGGTGAATTCGTGATTCCGGATCTGCTCGGTGGCAGCGACACCCTCATGATCGGCAAAGTGCTGTGGGACGAGTTCTTCACCAACCGCGCCTGGCCAGTGGCATCGGCGGTCGCGATTGCGATGCTGTCGCTGGTGGTCTTGATCATAGCCCTGCAGAGCTGGCTGCAACGTCGCGCGGCGGCCGCAGCATGAAGCGTGGCAACGGCTTCCTGCGCGGCTGGCTGGTGGCTGGACTGGCCTTCTTGTATTTGCCCATCGCCTCGCTGGTGGTCTATTCATTCAACGACTCCAAGCTGGTGACGGTGTGGGCCGGCTTTTCCACCAAGTGGTAT
This sequence comes from Pseudomonadota bacterium, assembly GCA_031362345.1. GTDB lineage: Bacteria > Pseudomonadota > Gammaproteobacteria > JADJYF01. The sequence continues at coordinate 742 of JANLSI010000502.1, read as the reverse complement.
GGGACCCTGCTGCATAATCAGCAGATCCTCGACGCAGCCTGGCTGAGTCTGAAGATCGCGACCATCGCCGCCACGCTTGCCACGGCGCTCGGCACCCTCGCGGCGTTGTGTCTGGCCCGCTTCGGACCGTTCCGCGGACGCGCCCTGTTCGGCGGCCTGGTGACCGCGCCGCTGGTCATGCCGGAAGTGATCACCGGCTTGTCCTTGCTCTTGATGTTCGTCGCCCTCGAACGGGCCATCGGCTGGCCGGCCGGACGCGGCATCATGACTATCGTGATAGGCCACGCGACCTTCGCCATGGCCTATGTGACCGTGGTGGTGCAATCGCGCCTGGTCGGCATGGATCCCTCGATCGAAGAAGCGGCACTGGATCTCGGCGCACGACCGGCCAAAGTCTTCCTGGTCATTACTCTGCCCCTGATCGCGCCGGCTCTGGTCTCGGGCTGGTTGCTGGCCTTCACGTTGTCGTTGGACGATCTGGTGGTGTCGAGTTTTGTCTCGGGCCCCGGCGCCAGCACCCTGCCTATGGTGATCTATTCCAAAGTGCGGCTCGGTCTCTCACCGGAGATCAATGCACTTGGAACATTGCTGATCACTGTGGTCGCCATCGCGATGATTGCGGCGGGCCTGCTCATGTCCCACCAGGAACGGCTACGGGTACGCGATGCGCAGCTGGCGGTGGGGGCGAAGGATTGAGGGCGGCGGCCCGTTCCTAGCCTGCACGCGCGCAATCCGCGCCGAC
>JANLSI010000501.1:0-1592 GCA_031362345.1 Pseudomonadota bacterium | reverse complement strand
CGCGAGTAAACCCCGCAGGCACAGAAATCGCCGGACAGCCGGTCACGGTGATGGCGTAACACACGCCCATCCAGTCGAGGTAGGTGGCGAGTTCACGACCATTGATGCTCGTCACCCATTCCTGCTCGATGGCAAACGGTGGCACCTGGGTAGCGGGGCACAGCAGGAAGTCGTAATCCTCGAAAAACGCCGCGACCCGCGCGATAAGTTGCGTGCGCTTAATTTCGGCCTGCGTCACGTCGTGCAGATTCAGGGCCAAGCCCTGCTCGATATTCCACACCACGGTGTCTTTCAGATGGGCGCGCTGGTGTGCGAAATCGGGCCCGAATCGTGCCGCGAATTGCCACGCGCGGAGCACACGGAACGCTTCGTCGGCGCCGCTTAGATCGGGGCAGGCGTTATCGATGGTGCAGCCAAGTGCGGTGAAGGCCGGTAACGCTCGTTCCAGAACCTCGACTATCTCGTGGTCGACTTCGAATTGATCAAGGTTGGACGACCAGGCCAGACGCAGGCCGCGCAGATCACGCGCCAACGCTATGTTGAATGTCGCGCCGGCTTCACCGAGCGCAATCGGCACACGCGCATCGGGGCCAGCCATCGCCGACAGCATCAATGCGCAGTCGCTGACGTTGCGCGCCATCGGCCCCTGCACTGCCAGCGGCTCGCTGGACATGAGACGCGGCCAGCTCGGCACCCGCCCCGGCGAAGGCCGCAACCCGACGACATTGCAGAACGCGGCAGGATTGCGCAGCGAACCACCGAGGTCGCTGCCGTCGGCCATCGCCAGCATGCCGCTTGCGAGCGCGACGGCCGCCCCGCCACTGCTGCCGCCACAGGTGCGCGACACATCGTAGGGGTTGCGCGTCACACCAAACACGCGATTAAACGTTTGCGATCCGGCGCCGAACTCCGGCGTGTTGGTCTTACCGATGACGATCGCGCCGGCGGCACGCAAGCGCGACACGAAGAGGTCGTCCTGATCGGGGACGAATTCGGCGAACAGCGGTGAACCGAAAGTCGTGCGCATGCCGCGCGTCAGGGCCAGATCCTTGATAGCTATCGGCAGGCCGAACAGCGGTTGCTCGGACTGCCTGCCCTGAGCATCCATCTGACGGGCTGTGACGAGGGCGGTGTCGGCATCGAGGGTGACGATGGCGTTGACACGCGGATTGACCGCTTCAATGCGTGCGAGCGTGGCACGCAGCAATTCCTCAACACCGAGCTCGCGACGCGCGATGGCGGCGAGCAAGGTGGTGGCGGTAGGGTAGGTAGCGAGATCGACTGTGGGCATGACGATGACACAGAGAACCTCAGGTCACAGTGCGATTAGCCTTCAACTTGGCGACGTCGTCAGCGGAGAAACCCCAGTCCTTTAACACCGCCTCGGTGTCGGCACCGTGCTTGGATGGCGGCTTCTGGATCGCCGACGGCGTGCGACTGAAGCGCGGCGCCGGTGCCGGCTGGGTCACGCCGCTGTATTCGACAAAGGTCTGACGCGCAACATTGTGCGGATGCTTAGGTGTCTCGCTCATGCTGAGCACGGGCGCGAAGCAGACGTCGGTACCTTTCAGTATCTTGTACCATTCGTCGCG
>JANLSI010000499.1:0-3247 GCA_031362345.1 Pseudomonadota bacterium | reverse complement strand
GGCTCATCGATGATGCCGCAGAAGAAAAACCCCGACGTACCGGAGCTGGTGCGCGGCAAGGCCGGGCGAGTCATCGGACATCTGGTCGCGCTGATCACGCTCATGAAGGGCCAACCGCTGGCCTACAACAAGGACAATCAGGAAGACAAGGAACCCTTGTTCGATACCCTTGACACCTTGCATGCCTGTATCCGCGCGTTCGCCGATCTGGTGCCGACCTTGAAGGTCGACCGCGCTCGCATGCGCGCGGCGGCGGCGCGCGGCTACATCGCCGCCACCGATCTGGCCGATCATCTGGTGCGCCTTGGCCGGCCGTTTCGCGACGCCCATGGGGTGGTCGGCGCGGCGGTCGGTCTGGCGGTCGCGCGCGGCTGCGAGCTGCAAGATCTGCCGCTCGAGGAATATCAGAAGCTCGACGCCGCGCTCGACGCAACGGTCTATCAAGTGCTCGATATGGATCAATGCCTGGCGGCGCGCGACCACTTCGGTGGTACGGCACCACGGCAGGTGCGCGCGGCTTGTAGTCGTGCGCGCACGCGCATCGCCCAGGTGCTGGCACCATCCAAGGTTGCGGGAGTTGCCGATGAAGGTGCTTAAAACGCTGCTGCTCGTCGCGCTCGCGCTGGTGGCCCTGGTGATCGCCGGCATCGGCGCCTTTCTCGCCACCTTCGATGCCAACGACTACAAAGATCAACTTATCGCACGGGTGAAGGCCGACACGGGTCGCGATCTGGTGCTCGATGGCCCACTCGAACTCGCCGTGTGGCCGAAATTGAGACTCAAAGCGGGGCCACTCAAGCTCGGCAATGCTGCGGGCTTCGGTGACGAACCGCTATTGGCCGCCGAGCAAATCCAGATCGCGGTCGCGACCGGCCCGCTGCTGAGTCGACGCGTCGAGATAGACACCGTCGTGCTGCACGGCGTGAGCGTCAATCTCGCACGCAATGCCGCAGGCGTGGGCAACTGGGACGATCTCTTCGGCCCCGACAACAGCAGCCAGAGTACTCAACCCAAGCACGGCGGTAATGGTCAAATGGCGGCGCTGATCCTCGGTGGCGTCGATATCACCGACGGTCGTTTCACCTGGCACGATGCCCTGAGCGGGCAACAGATGAGTCTGACCAAGCTCACCGCTACTAGCGGCGCGTTAACCTTCGGCCAGCCCATCGATCTGAAAATCTCCGCCACCGCCCGCGCCAATCAACCGGCGCTCGACGCCGACCTCAATCTGACCGGCACGCTGAACTACAATGTCGATGACAAGCATTACGTGCTGGCGCCGCTGGTGCTGGTGGCCGATCTGCGTGGCGCGCAACTGCCGGGCGGCACGGCGAAGTTAGAACTCGACGCCGGGCTCGAGGTGGATTTGAAAGCCAAAACCGCCAAATTGAGCGGATTCACGCTCGACGGTCTCGGCACCAGTGTCAGTGGCGAGTTCAGTGCGCACAACATCGAAGACGCAAGGCCGAGCGCAACGGGCCGGTTGGTGATCAAGGGCACGGATCTCGCGCAGCTCTTCAATGCTTTTGCCTTGCCGGCCGGCAAGCAGCTGGCCGGCGTAGCCGAGCGCAGTTTCAATTTCACTACCGTCTTTGACGCCAATATGGATAGCGGTGACGTCAAGCTCACGCAACTCGAAGGCAAGCTGCTTGGCGCGCAGTTGAACGGCGCGTTCACGGCCAGCAAGGCCAACACCGACAAGCCGACGGCGAAGGGCGAACTCACAGCCAGTGGTGCGGATTTTCCTGCCGTGCTGGCGGTAGCGGCCGCGCTGCAGGGCAAGGATTCAGCGCTCGTGGCGATGGCGCAATCGCTGGCCAGGGAAAGCAACAAGCACTTCAGCGTCGAATGCGGCTTCGACGCGGATCTCGCTAGCGGCCGGATCGCACTCACCAAGCTCGCCGCCGATGTTGTCGGCTTGACACTACGCGGCGCGCTGCATGGCGAAGGCGTGGATATGAGCAAGCGCCAGGGCCAAGTGGACGGCAAACTCACCATCGAAAGTGCTGCGACCGGACCGCTGCTGCGCGCCGTCGGCCAGGGCGAGATGGCGCGCGCGGTGCAAAGCATCAAGCTCGATACCGGTGTGCAGGGTAGCCTGGACGATCTGCGTTTGAGCCCCTTGTCGGTGATCGCGCGGGTGACGAGCCCCGATCTGGCGCAGCCGGTCGATGTCGAGATCACGGCGGCGTCGGCACACGCCAACTTCAAGGCCGAGACTGCCAGCATCAAGCGCCTCACGGTGACCGGCCTCGGCCTCAACGCTCAAGCCGACATCGAGGCTGAGAAGATCGTGAGCAAGCCCGTCTACACCGGCACCTTGACCATACCGACCTTCAATCCACGCAGCCTGCTCAAGACCTTGAACAAGCCAGTGCCGAAGACGGCCGATACTCAGGTTTTGAGCGCATTGGCCCTCAGTACGCGCTTCACAGGCAGCACGTCAGGCATCAAGCTTGCCGCGCTGAAAGTGACGCTCGACGACAATCATATGCAAGGCGATATCGATGTCGCCGCTTTCACTGGCCCGCAGTTGAACTTCACACTCGCGGTCGATGGGATTGATGCCGATCGTTATCTCGAAGCGCCGGCGAAGGGTGACAGCAAGACCATCGTCACGCCCGATGCGGCGGTCGCTGGCGCCGCCAATGCCCTGCCGATCGAAGAACTGCGTACGCTCAAGGTCAAGGGCGCGTTGACAATCGGCGCGCTGAAAATGTCCGGCGCGAAAATGAAAAACGTCAAGTTCGCGATCGACGCTGCCAAGGGCTTGGTCAAACTTGAGCCGCTCGTGGCGCAACTCTACCAGGGCAGCTATGGCGGCGGCGTGGTGCTGGATGCGCGTGGCAAACAAGCCGTGCTCGCGCTCACTACGCGGCTCGATAAAGTCCAGATCGAAGCTTTACTGAACGACACCACGCATAACGACAGCCTGTCAGGCGCAGTCAGCTTCGACGCCGCGCTCAAGGCCACCGGCGGCGACGCCGCGCAAGTGAAACAGACGCTGGGTGGTAGGGGCCGCTTCGGCATCGCCGATGGCGTGTTTCGTGGCGTCGACGCGGTGGCCATTCTGCGCGCGGTCGAACAGATCATCGAATGTAAGTGCGTGGTGGCCGTGCCGCCAGGCGGGCAGACCCAGTTCAAAAGCGTGCCGCGGCCCTTGATGGTGAAGCCTTCGCCGTTCAAACGCAGGTCTTCGTTGCGCACTACGCCGTTTTTGATCGCCAGCGTGCCGGCCAGGCTTTTG
>JANLSI010000494.1:0-3684 GCA_031362345.1 Pseudomonadota bacterium | reverse complement strand
CATGCATATCCGCAAGTTCGATTTCGACTACAGCAGGCGCTATTTCTTGGACAAGACCGCGCGCGGCATTGGCGGCGCCGGTGTACTGGGTTCGCTGTGGGGCGAGATCTGCGCAGCGGGTGACACCGCCAAGGCTTATCCCGAGGAACTGCTCAGCATCGAGGCCTACACCAAAGGCCAAATTAAACCCGGCGACGTCATGACCGCCGACAACGTCGATCTGATCCAGGATCTCATCGACCCGATCCTGTTCCAGGAGGTCAAGCAGGACCAGCGCACTTTCACCATCCAGGAATCTGAGCAGGACGCCACCACGCTCTTCCCGCCCTACTTCCTCGACGCAACGCTGCGCAACCAGGGTCAGGCCAAGTTCGGCGACGACGGCAACGTCTATACCCAGGAGGGCAAACCCTGGATCGGCGGCCTGCCCTTCCCCGATGTGCAGAACGGGTTCGAGGCCATCGCCAATATCACCTTGAGCTGGGGCCGCCACGACAAAGCGCTCTATCCGATCCCGGCGGTGACCGTCGACCGCGACGGCGACGCCCGCTACGAATACGACTGGGTGTGGGGCGAGCAGCAGTGCACGGGGCTGGTGCATCCCGATGCCGGCGGCCCCTATCTGACCGGCCATGAAGATCTGACGCGTATGCAGGTCATCTGGTTCACTTACACGCCGGAGATGAGGGGCACTGCTTTCCTGAGTCACTGGTCCTACGACCAGCGCAAGATCCCCGATCTGTGGGGCTATCTGCCCACCATCAAGCGCGTGCGCCGCTTTCCCGCCGACCAGCGTTTCGAACCCTATATGCCGGGCATGAATCTCTATCTGTCGGATGCCTGGGCATCGGGCGATCCAATGCTGACCTGGGGCAATTTCAAGATCGTGCACCGCGGTCCAATGCTCGGCTCCGTACACAACCAGTGGCGGCCCGAGCTGGAAAACTGGCGCCCGCCCCTGATCGGTGGCAAACAGGGCCAGACCTATTTCAACGTCGGCAAGGCACTAATCCCGGAAGTCATCGTGTTCGAAGGCGAGCCGACTGGCTATCCGCGCGCACCGGCCAGCAAGCGTCGCGTCTACTTGGACGCACGCATGATGGGGCCAGGCATGGCTATCACCTATGACCGGCGCGGCGAGATGTGGAAAGGCTTCGAAGGCGGCGGTAGCCAGGCCAAGACCGACACCCAGCAGATCAATGCCAAGGACGGACGTCCAGAATGGAGCTGGTGGTGGGCCATGAGTCACGACGTGCAGCGCAATGACGTCACGCGCTTCCACCACGGCAAGAGCTGTCGCGGCTTCGAAGGCGAGGCGCTCGACCCGGATTACAACCTGGTCGAACGCTATATGACCGAGCAGTCGATACGCAGGCTGGGCACTTGAGCTCACGACGACGATAAGGGACGGCGGCGGCTTGGCGGCTTTCAAAAACGTAGGCCGATGCCCAACAGCAGGCGATGGCTGCTGGCGCCAAGCCGCGTAGCGACACGGTCTTCCGGCGTCGCGCTGAAAAAATCATGGGCGAAGCGGCCCGCGTCGGCATAGCGATATTCCGCGCGCGCGAACCAGCCTTGGGCGAAGGCCGTTTCGAGGCCTGCGCCCAAGGTCCAACCAGCACGATTGGTATTGAATTTCGCTTCGCGGTCGCTGACACACCAAGGGCCGTCGAGGTGACAGCTGACGCGATAACGCAAATGCTGCACGGCCACGCCACCGGTCACATAGGCGAGGATGTCGGCGCCGAGATTGCGTCCGGCGCGCAGGCGCAAGCTGCTGTCCCAACGACTACCCACCACGGTCACATCGGGACTCGCGGGTAGGGACTCGGCAGTGCCGGTGCCGGCAATGCCACTCACGTAGTCGTTGGCATCGGCGCGCCCGAAGTCCACTTCCCCACCCATCAACCAGCTATGCCAGCGCACGCCATGACCGACGAAGGCGCCGGCATAGGCCGCCGTGCTATCGAAATTTGCTGCGCGCGTGGCCGCCTCTGGCGCGAACGCTGGCTGGGACAATGAGCGGGTGCGCCATCCCGCCTGGGATCGGATCGGCCCGGCGACGAAGCCGGCATAGCTCCCACGCCAGATGTCGGGCGGTGTTGCGGACGCAGATCCGGCGTCGGGTACGCGGTCGAGCGCGATCGAAACACCCAGACTCAGACTTTGGGTATAGAGGCTGACACCCGCTACCCCGGCGAAACTGCGCTCGCTACCATCGAAGAGATCCACCACCCGCGTGTCGCCGCGCGCCAGCAACCAGCGCTCAAACTCATAGCGCAGACTCAGCCGGATATTGTGGCGAAACTGGTAGCCTAGTTCCGCACCGAGTGCGAAGGTGCCAACGTCGCGAAAGCGCTCGGTAAACACTAAGGAACGCAGATGGTGGTGATCGCGAGCGTGGGCACTTGCCCAGGCTGAACCGCTACCTTCCAAGCCCACCTCGAAAGCGCCGAAATCGCGCCACCAGCGCACACCGAGATAGGGTGTGTCCCAGCGCTGCTGATAAGAGATGCCAGCGCCGGGCGGCAGCGCGCCGGCATAATTCGCATCACCGCCGTAGCCGCGCCAATCAAAGGCCCGCCACTTGTAACCAACCCGGCCGAGCAATTCGCCGCCGCGAAACCGCAGCAAGCGCACGGCAAGTTCGGCATCGAAGCTTAAGGCGCGCTCAAGCTGCGTGTCGTGGTGGGTAGACTTGCACAAGGTGCCCGCACTCGCCGCCGGCGGGCAAAAAAAGATATTGAAATCGTAATCGACCAGATCGGCCCCATTGCTGCGATTGGTCGCCCCGCCGACCTTCAGTTGCCACCAGTCGCGCGGTCGATAGGCGAGCACCACGCCGACCATGGCGACATGGTCGAGATCCCAGTCGAGACGACTGAGGGTCGCGCCACCGGCGTTGGGATTGGGATTGAACACGAACTCGCGCGCACGGCCGCGCAGTACGCCGAGCTCGATGTCGACAGTGAGTTTAGACGGTGACGCGGGCGCGGGCTCACCAATTTTTCCGATCTCGCTAGACGCGCCAGGGCCAGCCGCGCTCGCCGCCGGCTCGTCCGCCATCGCGCCCGTGACACACAGCGTCAGCACTATCGTCGCGAAGTGAAGCCGGGCGGCTGCGTGCATGGGTATCACTACGGCGACGCTGCGCCCCCCGACAACATGTACTGCGTGACCCCTGATTCGTGGTGGCGCACGCGCAGCGGCACACGCGTTCCTTGCGCTACTTTGCGCGTGCGGAACACCCGCACCTGCTGGCCGTCGTCGAGGGTGACCAAGTAAGCATGCTTATACACGGCCGTGATCACACCGTGGGCCTCACCTGCGCTCGTCGCCTCGCCAGGTGCACCACCGAGCTGCCACCACAACACCACCACCAGCGGCGTGATGACGAAGCCCGCCATGCGCACGACACGGTTGCGCAGCAGGAGGACCAGCCAGTTCATCACCGCCGGCTCAGAACGCCTCGGCCGCCAAGGCCATCACGTTCTCTGCACCCGCCTCGACCCGCGCGCGATGCACCGCAGTCTCGGGCAGCATGTGCGAGAAGAAGTAGCGCGCAGTGATCAGCTTGTTGGCGTAGAAAGTCGCGTCACCGGTGCCGCGCGCCAGCGCGTCTTGCGCGGCCTTGGCTAGCTGCCCCCACATGTGGCCGAACATCACCAGTGCCAGCAGATGCAG
>JANLSI010000473.1:0-3295 GCA_031362345.1 Pseudomonadota bacterium | reverse complement strand
CTCGTCGCATGGGCCATTGAACGCGCTATTGATGACAAGGGCCTTTGCCCTTGCGATGTCGAGGTGGTCTCATTGGGTTTATCCCATGCGGTGCTCGGTTTGCACCGTAGCGCACTCGGCAGCATGGCGCGCGTCGATGTCGACTATCGCGCTACTGGCGATTTCGGCGTGGCTATCGACAGCGTGCGCATTGCAGGTGCGCACCTCGCATGGGCTTGGCACGACGGCAAACTCTTGCCTGCTATCGCCGCAAGCGGCGGCTCGGGTGCACTGCCGGTAGCGCGCGTCGAAGTGGTCGATTCGAGCGTCAGCGTGACTATCGACACCACCGTTATCGTCGCCGCGCTGTCCGCTACGCTGGTGCGCGATCCACAACTCGTGGCGAGCCTTGACCTCGCCATTCGCGCACCGCAGGGACAGCTGCACAGCACCCTCAAGGCACGCGCTTTGGCCGACGGCGCCATCGAGAGCTGGTTTGTCATCAGCGACGGCAATCTCACGCTCGGCACGATCACGGCCCAGGGGCTGGCGGGTAAGCTACGTGCGGTGTCGGGCGCCCAGGGCCTCGCCGAACTCGATGGAAAATTCACCGTTCAAGCGCTCACAACCCCGACCCAGGCATGGGGTGCGGGTGTCGTGAGCATCGCGCAACTTCCCCATCAGGGCTTGTCACTGACTTTGCAGTCCGCGCCCTTGCGCTTCGCGCTGCGCAGCAGTGGGCCGACCGTCACGAGTGGCGTGCCCTTGACGCTTGAGGGCGCGCTCGACGCGCGTTTCCTCGCTGCGTTCCTGCCTGGGTTCAGTGTCGCAGCGGGCAAGATCGCGTTCGCCAGCAGTGGCACCACGCCGGCGCTGTCGGCCACGCTGCACGACTGGTTACAGGCCGGGCGGATGCGCGCTGAGTTTCACGGCCAGGCCACTGGCGTGGCGAGGGCGGACACCGCGCGCATCGCGAGTATCGCCGCCAGCCTCGCTTGCGCGCTGGCCGATGGCGCGCTCTCGTGCACGAGCCCGCCAGGTCTCAAGCTGGATGGCATCGAATTACCGGACACCGTCGTGCCGATTGACAGCGCCTTGGCGCGAATTTCCACCCTGGAATTTCTGGCCACGGACGGCGCGCCGCTGTTCTCGCTGACCGCCAAAGATGGCGCCGACAAGTTGTCCGTGACCAGCACCGTGTCGCTGCACACACCGGCGTTCGCCGTGCATGGGCCGCTGTCGGCCGTGATCACGCTCGCTGACGCGTCCCGCATCACCAACGAGCAGCGCGAGTCACGTCAAGGTCAGCTCGCTGTACGCGGCAAGTTCGCGTTTGAGCGCCCGTCCGGGCAGGCGCTGGTCACGCCTGAACTGGCACTCGATGGCCGCTTTGCGATCGACCCAAGCAGCGGTGCGCTGATCTCCGCCGTGCTCGAACAAGGCAGGCTGGAGCTGCCCGAGCCGGGCTGGGCCGTGCACGGTCTGAGTGGCCGCTTCAGCACTGGCGACACGCAAATTCTTAAGATCACTGTCGCCGACTTGCGCAATACACGCGAACCGCCGCTGTTGGCACCCCTGCGGGCCGAACTCACCGCGCGAATTGCTGCGCATGAGGCGAGCTTGGTCGCGACCTTGCACGACGGCGCCGGGCTCATCGATGCCACGGTCGACGGCCGTCATCAGCGCCGTTCCGGGGTGGGTAACGCGACACTCACGGTGCGTCCCATCGTGTTGGCGGGCGCGGCGGCGCTGCGCGAATTGTCGCCAGCCCTGGCCGCGCGTGGCTTCAACGCGCGTGGCGCAATCACGCTAACTGGCTCTACGCACTGGGGCGACGGCCCGACACGCAGTGAGGGGTTGCTGGGCTTGCAGGAGTTCGCGCTGGATGGCCCTTCCTTCAAAGCGTCGGCCGTGAATGGCGATCTGCGACTCGACGGCCTGGCGCCGCTGCACAGCGCCAGCGGGCAGCGCTTGACCGGCGTGCTTGAACTAGCGGCACTGCAGCGTGTGCCGTTTGCCCTGACTTACAGTCTGGGCGCCGACAAACTGCTGATCGAGCAGGGGCGGGCCGAGCTTTTCGACGGCGCGTTTGAAACGACGGCGGCGGAAATAGACATCAACACCGGTGCGACGCGTATGGATCTGCGCGTTGTCGACATTGATCTTGAGGCGGCTTTTATGGTCTTGAACCTCGAACAGTTGAAGGGCAGCGGACGCATCACAGGTGGTTTGCCCTTGACCCTAGAGGCCGGTCACCTCGCCGTCAAAGCGGGACATCTCGAGGCGACGGGAGCGGGCACCGTGCAGATTGGCGCAAGCACCGTGACGGACCAGCTCAAGTCCTACGGCCGTGAGGTCGATCTCGCGTTCCGTGCGCTAGCGGATTTCCATTACCAACACTTGCGTATCGACGCGGATAAAACCTTACTAGGCACAGGCAAGGCCATGTTCCATCTGGAAGGCGACAATCCGGCCGTGATGAACGGCCAGCCTTTCGTCTTCAACATCAGCCTCGAGACCGATTTCGATTATCTCGCCAAGTTGTTGCTGGAACTGTCAGGCACGACCAACAGTGCATTGGGTTGGGGGGCCGGCGAGATCATCCGACGCTGAGGCCTTGTGCTATGTTGCTAGCCTCATGAGCAAGCACATTGAGGCCAACGTGGAAGTAAGGACCCTGGTCGAAATTATCTTGTCAACACCGAGGGTGTTCGTGAGTGGTTGCGGCAAGGCGCGTTTCGCCGGCAATAGCGGGGCTATTGCCAAGAAATGCAACGCCGCCGCGGCCGCTCATGAACAGCCGAATGTAAAGATAATTTTGACCAGGGTCCTAAGCAATGGGTTCAGAAGCGATTCAAAGTTTCTGACCATCCTCGCGATCGGCAGCGCCTTGAGCGCATGTTCGCCGACGGTGAAGGTGGAAGCACCGAAAGAACCGATCACTATCAATCTCAACATCAAGCTCGATGCCGATGTGCGCGTCAAGCTTGAGCAACAGGCGAAAGACGACGTCGCCAGCAAGCCGATTTTCTAGGGTGGTTGCGATGAACAGGAAATATCTCATGTCGAAGACGGTGAAGTTCAGTTTAGCGGTTTGCGTCAGTGCAGTGCTGCTGCTGGGTGGCAACGCCTATGCCGAAGAGCGCCCGCTCGACGCACCGCGCGCGCAAGGACTGATCGGCGAACGCTACGACGGCTACGCGCTGGTGCACGACGCGCAAGCGAGTGCCGAGATCCACGCCCTGGTGGAAAAGACCAATGGCGACCGGGGCACCTGTCGAGCTCGCCTGAGTCTCGTAGACTTTGCGCCGCTCGC
>JANLSI010000505.1:0-1999 GCA_031362345.1 Pseudomonadota bacterium | reverse complement strand
CCTCGATGCGGTTCGGCACATCGCGTGAGGACGGTCTTGTGCCGGCGTTGTCGAGGCGGGTATAGCGCAGGAACTCGGCCTCTGAGGCCTCGATCTCGAATTCGATGGGGTCGAGCGAAACGATGGTGGTGAGCACGGTCGAGTCGGCGCTGCCGCCGGAAATCAGATTGCCGACATCGGTGCGAATGTCCGACAGGCGCCCCGCCATCGGCGCGCGGACTTGCGCGAAGCTGAGATTCAGTTCGGCATTGCGCAGCGCAGCCTTGGCCGCGTCGACTTCGGCCTGCGCCGCGTCGCGCTTAGCGCGCCGCTCTTCGGTGGTCTCCTTGCTCATGGCGCGCGAGGACTGCAGGCGTTCGCCGCGTTCAAATTCGAGCTGGCCGACCCTGAGCTGGGTGTTGGCGCGATCGACCTCGGCCTTAGCGCGCGCCACCTGGGTCTCGAAGGGGCGCTGGTCGAGGATGAACAGCAGTTCGCCCGCCGCGATCATCTGGCCTTCCTTGAAATGCACCGATTCGAGATAACCCGACACCCGCGCGCGCACATCGACGCGCTCCTTGGCGATGAAGCGGCCGGTGTAGTCGTCCCATTCCGTAATGCTTTTGAAAACTGGCTTGGCGACCGTCACCGCCGGCGGCGGTGGCGCGGCGGTGGCCGGTGCGGGATCAGCGGCGCGCGCTGGATAGCCGCTGACCGTCAGCAGCACGAGCCACGCGATGGCGAGCGCGCCGCCAACGGCGCCGAAACTAAGCTTCGCCTTCACGGTCATGGTCGACCTGCCCTCACTACACACAATTGTTGCCGTGCAGTATCGCAGAATGTCCAGCGGCGGACGATACCGTTGTGGTTAGCGGCGCGTCTCGCTAGGTGCGCTTTTTGATGTCGCTCAAAGGCCACGCTACCAGGGTGTCCGAGCCTTACGCGCCGGCTAATCTGCAGCTGTCGGTAGCGCATTGAACCGCGCGCGATCGTGGGGCTGACGCAACCAGTCTGCATAGAACTTCGGACCCCGCGGGATGATGCCATTCGGGTTGACGTGGCCGATGGAGTAATAGCCGCGCACGAAGTGCGCAACGTTGACCGTCTCCGCCACGCCTGGCACCTGATAGAGGTCACGCAGATAGTTCGATAACTGGGGATAGCTGGCGATGGTGCGCTGGTTGCATTTGAACAGCGGGTGGTAGACCAGATCGAAGCGCAACAGACTGGCAAGCAAACGCCAATCCGCTTCGGTCACGCGCGCACCGGTCAAATAGCGCTGCGTGGCTAGACGCGCGTCTAGCCAATCGAGCGTCGCAAACAAGGCGTCGAAGGCTTCGTCGTAGGCGTCCTGGCTGCGCGCCAGGCCGACACGATAGACGCCATTGTTGACGCCGTCGTAGACGCGCTGGTTGATGGCATCGATCTCGTCGCGCAGCGCCAGCGGATAGTAGTCCTCGCGCGCGTCGGTCAGCCCATCGAAGGCACTGTTCAACATGCGAATGATTTCCGAGGACTCGTTGTTGACGATAGTGCGGCGCGCACGGTCCCACAGTACTGGCACCGATACTGTGCCGCTGTAGTCCGGTCGCGCCGCGCTATAGGCCTGGTGTAGATGACTAAAGCCGTTGACCCCATCGGGCGTGCAACCACCTGCATAGTCGCCGAATAGCCAGCCTTCGCGCCGATCGTTGGGAACGGCGATGGTCATCGAGATGATGTTGTCGAGCCGCTTCAGGCGACGGTACAGCATCGTGCGCCAGGCCCACGGGCAGTGAAAAGCGACGTAGAGGTGATAACGACCCGCCTCGGCCTTGAAGCCGGACGAACCATCGGCGCTGACCGTATCGCGAAAGGCGGCGGGTTCGCGCACGAAACGTCCCGCCTGGATAGGAATCATGGTGGCGTCGGCGTCCCACACGCCGTTGATCAGCAACCCCATAGGTGAGTCCTCGTAAGGCTGTAGAGGGCGCCAGCATAAACCCGCGCCGACCCCTATTGTGGATCCGACAAATTCAGC
>JANLSI010000350.1:0-4592 GCA_031362345.1 Pseudomonadota bacterium | reverse complement strand
CCGTCCATCGGGCCATTGATGGCGCTCGGGGTATCGACGTACTCGAACACCGTCTGGGTTTCGGTACCGACCAGACGGGTACCAATCGCCTGGGGAGCCGCGTGCCCGTCGAAGCGACCGCGCACGCCCCCCTGGGCCGTGTACTGGCCGCGTAGCGAAGCCGACAGACTAGCGGTGAGACGCACACTACCCCAAGCGGTGGCCTGGAATTGATCGCCGAGCCGATAGCCGGCGTCGTTGCTGCTTTCCATGCGCTTGATGCCGCTCAATTGCGTGCCCCAAATGAAACGCAACAGCTCGCCGCTATAGGTCAGGCTGGGATGAAAATCCCAGGTACCGCTGCCGAGCTGACTGTCATAAGCACTGAAGTCACGAGTGAAGGTCGGACGCTGTTCGACACTGCCGGTCGGCGCACTGAAGCCGAGGCCGGCATGCACTTCATGGCCGGCGCTTTCGAACAGGCCGTAGAGGAAATGCAGTCCAACGTCGCCGATGCCACCAGTGTTGCGCGAATAACTCACGCGCGGCGGTGGAATGATGCCGAGCGTATTCTGCACGTCGACATTGAGATCGCGCAGTTTCATATCGTGATTGACGTACTGCGCGTCGAGCACCACGGTCGCGCGTGGGCTCAAGCCCAGCATGAAGTCAACGGTCGAGACATGGGTATCGCTGTCACGCGGCGTGAGCGTACATAGCGTGCCGGGACAGGCGCCGGTGATGATCTCGGTGTCACCCGCGCGGCGGGTGCCGTGCTGCATGCCGGTACCGCGGACGTCGTAGTGGTAGTGATAACCGACTTCCATGTCACCGCTGTTGGCGAGCAGATGGTCGAGGCGGACACCGGCCGGCGCGCGACGCAGCGCGACCGGGATCGATGGCGTGGCCGTGCCGTCGCCATTGTGTGCCACGGCGCCGGACAGGGCGGGGGCTGAAAGATCGACCGCGAGCGTTGCATACACGACATAGGAATCGACATCGGCAAAATCGTCTTCGCCGCCACCACCGAGTTTCAGCCCACCGGCATGCACGGAATAATCAGCGCCGATTTCGAATTTCGTGCCCTTGCGCAACTGACGCGTCACGGCGAGTTCGCCACCGATGCTACCAAAGCCCGACAAGCGCGCGTCACTGGTGAAGTACCGGCGGCTGAGCTTACTGAAGTCCAGGGGTCGTTGTACGCCGGGAAAAATCGGTCCCGGCACGGCCGGATAGGCCTGATTGAACAGGAAGTAGGGCGCATAGAAATCGGCGTGCGATTGCGAGTAATAGCGCGTGCCCGGCACTAGCATCCAACCGCCGCCCAGCGGCTGATGCCAGGACAAGTTCACGGTGTGGGCATTGATGCCCCAGTCGTCGTGAAAGAAGCGATAGTCAGCGTGCAGTGCGGCGTCGAGTGGCGCGATGTAGTCGACGTAACGCAGATTCCAATTCCATTGATTGCGCGCCGACGGGCGTTGTTCGAGCACCCCGCGCAATTGCACGGTGCGCAGGCCGCTGGTGTCGACGAACTGGTCGGGATCGTCAAAAGCGAGGATGGTCGCCTTGTAGGGATTCTCCAGATAGCCGCTGCTGTGGGTATAGCCCATGCCCGCCTCGATGAGCGAGTTCTTATTGATGATCTGCGTGACGCTCAAGCTCGTGCCGAGATCATGGCGTTGACCGAATAAGGTCTGGTGGCCACGGCTTTCGCGGATGTGATTGGCGAATTCGCCCCAGTCGGCGGCGGCGTTGGCGTCGATCGCGGCGTTGATATTGCTGAGGGTATAGCTCGTGCCCCAACCGAGCGTGGTGCGCTTGGTGTTGAAGTCGAAAGTGCCGCCGACATTTATGAAGCCCGAATGGTAGTCGGGCTCCTCGGATACTCCGCCACCGACGCCGAACGAGGCGCGATCCCAGCCGTAGTCCAGATGACTATCCACCTGACGACGGGTTTCGGCCGAGGCCGAGGACATCAGATGTACCAGGTGTGAATTGCGCGTGGTTTTGAACTTCTTGCCGTCGAACGAATTCCCATCGACCGTTACCGGGCGATGCTGGCTGTCGGTGAGATAGTAAGACGGCGATGAAGCGCCTGACACGATTTGCTCGGAAATCGACGCCTGGGGCAGACTTAAGACCGGCGTGGCGCCCGACCAAGTGTCTTGCGTGTAATTAAGCGCAAAGGTCCAGCGATCAGCCAAGGTGTTGCGCATGGCGAGCGCCAGACTATTGACTTCGATGGGGCGCAGGTTCAGAGATTTGTAGCTGCGCCCTTCGAGATCCCGCTCGCCTTCGGCGTAGTAATGATAGTCGAGGGTCGCCTCATTGCCTTCCGCACGGGTCGCCGGCGCGCCCGTGAGACCGGGCAAAGCCAGTGCGGCTGCGGTCAGCGCGCGCAGCGCGCTATGGTCAGTTGCAACCACAGCCACCGCCGGACGCAGCGCCGCCACCCGAGGCTGCTTCGCGACTGATCTCAAGGTGGTTCTTCAAAGCAGCCTGGCCAGCATTAGTCGTCAGCGCCATATGGGGCTTGGCGAGGTTGCCGCGTTCCCAGGGATGCAATGGCGTGCAGCCGCTGAGCAAGGCCATGCACAGCAATGTGCTGGCATACCGGTACGAAGTCTTCAGCATGAAAGCTCCGAGGAGAGTGCGTGATGGGCTGAGGGTCAGGGCGCTGCGGCGGGTTCCGCCACCAGACTTGCCGCGAGCCCTTGCAATAGTTCCGCATCGCCGGCGCGAAAGCCGTGGTGGATGTAGCGGACCTTGCCGGCACGGTCGATCAGATAGGACGAGGGCATGGCCTCGACGTGAAAGGCTGCTGCGCATTCCTGGTTCGCGCCGCCGACCACCTTGAAACGGGTCCCATGGCTGGCAAGGAAGGTCTGCGCGTCGGTGGCTTGCTCGTCGAGGTTGATGGCCAGTACGGTCAGGCCTTTATCACTGAGCTCACTCTGCAATTGATTCATGAAGGGGAAGGATTGCCGGCAGGGCCCGCACCACGAGGCCCAGAAGTCGACATAGATCACCTGGCCGCGAAATTTGTCGAGTCCGGCTGGCGCCTGTTCGCCTTGCACGGCGAGGGTGCAGCCCGGTGCAGCCGGCGCCTGGGCGGCGGGCAGGAGTTGATCAGCGGCGGTGACGAGGCCGGACACCATGAGCGCGGTGAGGGCAATTGGGAGCATGCGCCGCGACGGCGGCCGGCAGAATCTTGTTGGCATGAAATGCTCCTGTTCGGCGCAACGGGGCCACCACCAGTGCGTACCCGGCGGCGTCGCTGAAAATACAGGCGCCGTTACTTCGACGGCGTCCACCGCCCTTCGAGCGAGAGTACGCCGTTCATGAAATTCGACAGCAACATCTTCGGTTCGCCGACGATGAGATCGGGCATGCGTTTGCTGAATTCGCGCAGGCTCGATTTCACCATCTGGCGTCCGAGGGATGCGCCCATGCAGAAGTGTGGACCGTAGCCGAAGCTGAGATGGCGGTTCGGTGCACGATTCAAATCGAAGCTGTCCGGGTCGGACACCGCGCGTTCGTCACGGTTGCCTGAGCAGTACCACAGCACGCACTTGTCGCCGGCCTTGATAGTCACGCCTTCAAGTTCGAAGTCCTTGAGCGCGGTGCGCCGGAAATGCATCAGCGGTGGCGACCAGCGCAGGATTTCTTCGACGGCATTGTCGACGCGGGCCTCAAAATCCGCGAGCAGCCAGGCTTTCTGCTCAGGGTGGTTTTGCAGATTCATGACCGCGTGGGCCATGGCGTGGCGCGAGGTGTCATTGGCGGCACCGACCAGCAGGGTGAAGAACGCGCCAAGTTCCTCCTGGGTCATGCGTTGGCCCTCGTGGTCGGCCTGCACGACCCAGGTCATGAGGTTGTCGTCAGGTTCGCGGCGGCAACGCTCAGCCTCGGCATAGGCAATCGTCATGATCTTCTGCGCCGCATCCTGGAACACTGCGAGCGGCGAGCCGATGTGGGCGTAGGAAGGGTCGGCCCAGCTGCCGAGTTGCTCGGCTGCTTCGATGAGGATCTCGCGCTTATGCGGGTCGCCGATGCCGACGAACACGCCGGCGAAGACCAGTCCGGGCAGTTGTTTGAATACGAGCTCGCAGAGGTCACCTTCGCCGCGATGAGCGACTTCGCCGATCACACGCTCGGTCATCTCGCCGATCTGCTGTTCCATGCGGCGGATAGTGCGTGGACTGAAGGCGTGCTGGACGATGTTGCGCAGCGCCTTGTGCCGCGGGTCGTCCATGACGATGAAGGACAGAATGGTCTCGAGCTGCGGGAAGTCGTCGAGAAACACGCCTTCGGCCGAGGAGAACACGGTGTCGTTGCGCGACAGCTCTTTGATGTGATCGAAGCGCGTGATGGCCCAGAAGCCCTTGCTGTTCTCAAGACCAGGCGCGAGCGGTTCCGGCGCCGGGTGCCAGGACACTGGCCGGTTATCGCGCAACCATTTGAAGCACAGTTCGCGCTCCGCATAGGGACGGGCCCAGAAGTCCAGGGTGCTGAGATTGATGTCTGGAGTCGGCGCCGCGGCCATCATGCGATCCTTCAGGTTGCTCAGGAAGGGATGACTCAGGCCGCCAGCGGCGTGTCGCGCGCGACGG
>JANLSI010000346.1:0-9689 GCA_031362345.1 Pseudomonadota bacterium | reverse complement strand
GCACAGATCGGTCGCGACCAAGGCCTGGCTCAAGAGCGCGGGATGATGGTGGCCTTGCACGACGGTCAGCACATTGCGTTTCAGATCCTTGGCCGCCACGAACCACGGCGCCTCGGCCGCGCCACGCACGCCGCCTATGCCTAAGCCTTGACGCTGGCCGAGGGTGTAGTAGACCGCGCCATGATGGCTACCGATAACGCGGCCGTCCGCGGTCATCACCGGTCCCGCCTGGGCCGGCACATAGCGCGCGAGGAACTCACGGAAGCGCCGCTCGCCGATGAAGCAGATGCCGGTCGAATCCTTCTTCTCATGGGTGACGAGGCCGGCGGCGCGGGCTTGCGCCCGCACTTCGCTTTTGGGCAAGTCGCCGAGCGGGAATAGCGAACTGGCGAGCTGGTGTTGGCCCAAGGTGTAGAGGAAGTAACTTTGATCCTTGTTGCCATCGACGCCGGTTTTCAAGCGCCAGTGGGCATCGACATAATCGCTGCGCACATAGTGACCGGTCGCGATTAAATCACCGCCCAGACTGCGGGCGGCGGCCAGGAAGGCTTTGAACTTGATCTCGCGATTGCACAACACATCGGGATTGGGCGTGCGTCCGCGCCGGTATTCGGCGAGAAAATCTTCGAACACCCCGTCCCAATAGGCCTGCGACAGATCGATAGTGTTGAGTGGGATGTCGAGCTTTTCGCAGACCGCCAGGCAATCGTCGACGTCGGCTTCCCAGCGGCAACGACCGTCCGCGGTCGGCTCGTTCCAATTCTTCATAAACAACGCCGAGCAGCGCAGGCCGGCCTCGCGAATGCGCAGGGCGGCGACCGAGGAATCGACGCCACCCGACAAGGCCACCACCACGTGTGGGTCGGCATGGCGCGCACGTAGCGCGCGTGGCAGCCAGTCAGGCCGATTTGAGGAAATCATGCAGCAGTGCCAGCGGATAGCGCTGACCGGCGAGATAGTCGTCGACCGCGCGCAATACCAGCGGACTGCGCAGCTGCGGCCCGCGGGCCGCCAGCTCATCGCGATTGAACCACAGCGCCTGCACGATTTCCTGGTCGAGACGGCGGCTCGGATCATGGCTCTGCACGGTGCCGGCGAAGCAGAAGCGCAGAAAAGTCTTGCCGGGGGTCGCGGTCTCCAACAGATAAATGCCAATCAGGTCATCGATGCGCACCGTCCAGCCGGTCTCCTCCAGCGTTTCGCGTGCCGCCGCCGCCGCCAAGGTCTCCCCCGGATCGAGATGGCCGGCCGGTTGGTTGATGACGGTGCGCCCTTCGATGTTCTCTTCGACGAACAGGAAGCGGCCATCGCGTTCGATGACCGTCGCGGCGACCACATGCGGGCGCCAGATGTCGGTGGTGTAGGCCATGGCTGCTGGAGTCTCTCGTCAGTGGAAGGAAGGGTCGGCAGCGCTGCTGCAGGCCATTCAGATGCGTTTCACGACCGGATTGTCCCACGCGCCGGTGATGGTGTACTTGCGGCTCAGGAAGCGATTCATCTGTTCGGGGATCGATTTGAACATCTTGCTGCCGATGTAATAGGCCGCGCCGGCGCCCACACCTATCGGACCGAACAGCGCGCCCGCTAGGGGCAGGCTGTTGGGCAAGGCCGGCGTGACTACGATGTGTTGATCATAGTCTTTAACCGCCAGCCCGGTGCGCCCGGCAATGTCGAAGCGCGCCGAGGGGCCTTCGATCACCAGGCTGTTGGTGTAGGCATTGCCGTCGTTTAGCTGGAACACGCCGGCGATGCGATCGAAGACGAAGCCCTTATCGAATAGGTCTTCGAAGTTGAGCATTAATCGCCGCGGCAAGGCCTGCAGGCTCAGCAGGCCGAACAAGCGGCCGGTACCCGGATCGATATCGAGAAAGCGGCCATTGCTGACCTGCAGCTGGAAGCTGCCATTGATATGGGCCAATGCGAAGTCGGCGGGTGTGCCGTCCCAGTTGGCCTGAATGTCGATGTCGGTAGAGCCATGCTTGATATTGGCGACGCGGTAACCGAAGCGCGCTAACAGTGGGCCTAGTGCCGCGGCCTCGACTGAGATGTCGAATTTGCTCCGATGCGCGTCGCTCTCGACCAGCCAGTCACCGGTCGCGACGATGTTGAAGCCCTCGCCGTTGAAGTGCAGCTTGTCTAGCGTCAGGCCGGCAAGCTGGCGGCTGGTGCGAATCTCGGCCTGACCCAGGGCCATCTTGCCGTAGCTGAATTCGGCACAATGCATTTCGAACGCCGGCAGGCGGCGCGGATCGAGGTCGGTGGTCTTGCCGGCGCTGGCGCGCTTGAGCGCGCGACGCAAATGCAAGTGTTGGAGATCGAGGCGCAGCACGCCCTGGCTTGCGTCGCGCGGGATCTCGATACGGCCGCGGACATCGGGTCCGTCGGCGAGCAGATTCCAGCGCTCGGGCTCGCGCGTGCCGCGCAGCCGGACGTCCTTGAACTTGCGCCCCAGCAGACGCAGATCGCTCACCTGTAAATCGAAGCTAAGCGCTAAGCTGTCGGTATAGCCTTGGTCGCCGTCCGGCATGTGCGGCACGAAACGCGCCCATTCGTTCAGCGCTAGCACGGGCATGTAGCCGCGCAGGCTCACGCCGGCTCGGCCGTTGAACTTCGGGTCGAGACTGCCAAACACGACTTCGGCGCGGGTCAGGCGGGCGCGTCCGTCGGCATCGCGTGTGGCGTCCAGTTCCATGCTCAGCGCATCGTACAGATCGACGCGGGTATGGCTAGCCACGTGATCGAGGATGGCCGCTTCGATGTGTACTGGGCGGGTCTCTTCGGCGCGCTTGGCGAGCGGCCAGGGCAACGCTACAGCCAGACCTGCGAGGGTCGAATCGAATACCAGGCGCTGCGCTAAACCGGCCGCGACACCGGCCGCACTCGGGACCGTCAGCACCGCCTGCCAGGGCACGCTGCCGGTCAAGGATTCAAGGCTTTGGTTGGCCGCCAGCCAGGCGTGGATAGGGGGCGTGTATTTTTGCAGATAGCGTAAGAATCCCGCCGTCGGCGAGACGCCATTCATATGGAATTCGCTGTCGTAATTGGCGTCGTGCAAAGCGCCATTGATCACCAGATCGACCGGCGTACCGTCGAATACCGCGCGCAGATCGGCGCCGTGCCAGTCGTGATGGGTAAAGCCCACCGTGCCCACCACGTCGTCCAGGGTCAGGTTTTGTTTGAGCTCGGTAATGCGGTTGCCAGCGAAGTGCGCCTCGCCTTCGACCTCATGCGGCCCACCGGCGTAGAGTGCGAGATTCATACTCAGCGGTACTTCGATGTCGCCGCTGATATCGAGATCGATCAGGCGCGCGGCGCGCCCGTGTTGCAGAGGACTGTTACTCACCAGTTCGATAGCGCTGGCGGCCGGTCCGCGCGCCACCCCCTTGATGCGCACCATGCGCTCGTGAACGCCGATGTCCGGTAGCACGATGGTCGCGCCGGCAATATCCGCGCCACTGACGGTGCCGCGTTTGATGTCGAACTGGAGTCGCGCGTCGCGGATCGCCAGCTCGCCGTCGACCGTCAGCGCCGGCGGCCACAACTGGGCATAGTGCAGGGTCGCGTCGCGGACCGAGAAATCGGCGCTGAATTTGCCACTCTTGTCGCTAAACGGAAAGTGATCGAGTGGGCCCTGCATGACGATGTGGCCGCGCTCGACGCGCCCGCTTTCGAATAAACGTCTAAACCACTGTTCGCCGTGACCTGGCAGCAGATGCAGGGGTAGCAGGGTTTTGATGTGGGTCACATCGTCGGCCGCGAACCGTGCTTCGATATCGAGCACTGGCGCACTCTCACCCGCGCCTAGCAGGCTACCGTCCAGCGCCAAGCGATTGCCGGCCACTTGTCCATGCAGATCGTGAGCGCGGACCACCAGCGGCTCGTTGTCACGCTGACGCCAGGACAGCGCGCCCTGTAGCGCCGCGACGTCGACCGCGTCGAGCAGATAGTGGCCATCGCGCAGCTTGAACGCGGCGTCATCGAAGGCGACATGACCGCCGCCACCATTGGCCATCAATTCGAAAGACAGGCCTTCAAGCCCACGCGCTTGAACGGCGTCGTGGGCCTCGAGGGCGGCGACTCGTACCGCGACGAAGAAGCGCGATTTGAGTCCGGCGCGGGGTGCCCACAGGGCGTCGAGGCGTGCCAGGCGGCCGCGTAATTGCGCACGTAATAAGCCATCACGCAGCGCGCCGGGGGGGCTCATGCGCGTCACTAGCGCAGCGAGTGACGCGAGCGGTAGCGCGGCGGCGCGCAGCGCGAGGCGCGGTTCCTCACCCGGCTTCTGCCGCCACACTGCCGACAAGCGCCCGTTGCCTTTGGCGCCAAGCACGCCGGGCAGCGTGATGTCGGCCAGCGCGAGACGCCAGCTGTCATCGCGTTTCAAGACTTGGCCACGGGCTTCGAGCAGATGACTGCTATCGCCACGCGCGCGTTCCACCGTCACTTCGAAATCGCTGTAGCGCAAATGGCCGTCACGCCATTGCGACCAGGCGACCAGATTGACCGGCACGTCGTCCGGCAGCGCACCGTGCCAATCCGCCTGACGCAGCAGGTAGTCGCTGTTGATGCCATCCAGACGTGCGTCGATATTGCCTTCCCAGTGGGGGTCGAGCGGATTACCGCGGGTGCGCATCTCGAGTGTCGCGTGGCGACCGATCATGTCGGGCAGGTCAACATAGGCCGTAATGGTCTTGGCTGCGCCGCGCGTATGGATGGAAAGCGTGAGGCCGGACAGCCCATAGCTGGCCTGGGCGCGCTGGTCGGTGATGGTCAGATCGGCCTGATGCACAGCTAAGCTGTCTTGTTCAAGCAGCCAGCGCATCACCGGTGAATGGGGCGGCGGCATGCCGGCCACCGAGAAATCGCCGTTCAGATCGCGAATAAGATTCAGCGCAACGCCGCTGACCACCAGCCGGGTCGGTTTCAGTTTGCGTCGAGTGATGGAATCCAACAGCGCGATGTCGATGTCCGCGCGTTCGAAGTGGAGCAGTTCCGCCTTGCTTTGATCATCGAGGATGACCAAGCGCTCAAACGACAGGCGTGGTGCCCAGCCGCGCCAGTTCGCGTTGATCGCCCCGACCTGCACCGGGCGTCCGACCGTCTCGCTCAGCCAGGCCTCGATGACGCTACGTTGTGCGCCCAGCTGCGGCAACGCGATACGCACCAGGGTGGCCAGCGCCGCGCCGCCAATGAGCAGCACCGCGAAGCTGGTCCATAGCAGGGAAACAAGACGCTTGAGAATCCGTCGCATACACCCACTACAGCAGTACGACGTCGTACTGTTCCTGGGTGTAGGCAGATTCGATCTGGAAGCGGATCGGAATGCCGATGAATTCCTCAAGCTCTGCGATGCTGGTCGATTCCTCGTCGTGCAGGCGGTCGACGACCTCCTGCGAGGCCACCACCAGCAGACTCTGCGCTTCGAACTGCCGCGCCTCGCGCAGGATCTCGCGGAAGATTTCAAAACACACCGATTCAGCGGTCTTGATCGAGCCGCGGCCTGCGCAGGTTGGGCAGGTTGCGCACAACACGTGTTCGAGACTCTCGCGGGTGCGTTTGCGCGTAATCTGCACCAGGCCGAGCGAGGTCAGTTCGCTGACCGTGATCTTGGAGTGATCGCGTTCCAAGCTTTTCTCCAGTGCACGCAATACTTGGCGCTGGTGATCGGCCTCGGTCATGTCGATGAAGTCGATGATGATGCCGCCGAGATTGCGCACCCGCAGTTGGCGCGCGATAGCTTGTGCTGCTTCGAGATTGGTCTTGAAGATGGTTTCTTCGAGATTGCGGTGACCGACAAAGCCGCCGGTGTTGACGTCGATGGTGGTCATGGCCTCAGTTTGATCGATAATCAGATGGCCGCCGGATTTGAGTTCGACTTTGCGTTGCAGCGCGCGATGGATTTCATCCTCGGTCGAATAGAGGTCGAGGATCGGACGCTCCCCCGGGTAGTGCTCGATGCGCGCCACCAGTTCGGGGGTGAATTCGGCGGCGAATTCGCACACCTTAAGGTAGTTTTCCTTGGAGTCGATGCGGATTCTCTCAACCGAAGCCACCGCTACGTCGCGGATGGTGCGCAATACCAGCGGCAGATCTTCGTGCACGACGGCCGGCGCGCGGGCCACGACTAAGCGTTCCTGGATAGACAGCCATAGACGATTCAGGAAAACCATGTCGGCCGCGAGGTCGGCGCTGCTGACGCCTTCGGCCGCAGTGCGCGCAATATAGCCGCCGCTGACAGCGCTGCTGTCGCTATGGCGGACCGCTTCGGCGCCGCCGGCGAGGTCGTCGAGCGGCTTGAGATCCGGTTGCAGGGACACGATCAGCTCGCGTAGGCGCTGGCGCTCAGCGCCGTCCTCAATGCGCTGCGAGATGCCGACCGTGCGCGAGCCCGGCATGAACACCAGATAGCGTGACGGTACGCTGATATAGGTGGTGAGGCGCGCGCCCTTGCTGCCGAGCGGGTCCTTGGTGACCTGTACGACCAGGGTTTCGCCCTCACGCACCGCCTGTTCAATGGCGACCTCGTGACCGGTTTCGTCGGCGCGGCGGCCGGCGGCAGCGATGTCCGAGACGTGCAGGAAGGCAGTGCGTTCCAGGCCGATGTCGAGAAAGGCGGCGCCCATGCCGGGCAGCACCCGGCACACGATGCCCAGGTAGACATTACCCACTAAGCCGCGATTACGGGTGCGTTCGATGGCGAGTTCCTGCAACACGCCGTTCTCGATGAAGGCGACCCGCGTCTCTTGCGGCGTGATGTTGACTAGGAATTCTTCCGCCATGCTTGAAACGTGCGAGCCGGTGAGTGCGCCAGTGCCGAATGCGGCGGTGGCGGCATTATAGCGACCGCCGCGCGCCAGCGGCCAGCTTGTGCGGGTAGTCGTGCCGGCCGTCAGCCGGATTACGATCGGCAACAGCGCAGGCCACCCGACCTGAGCGGCTCAGCGGCGCGCAGCCACTAACCCTTCTCTCCGCTTCGGTGCCGCGTATAATGCGCGGCCTTCGCAGGGACCGACGCTATGCTGATCTCCGACTTAAACAACACCTTGGCCATGGTCCTCGCCATCGGTGATGGCAAGGTGCTGGAACCGCTCACCGCGCACCGCGCTATCGCCGCCATGCCCTTTGGCGGCACCTACCGCATGATCGATTTCGCGCTGACCAACTGCCTGCACTCGGGGCTGCGCCGCATTATGGTGCTGACCCAATACAATTCTTTGTCGCTACAGAACCACATTCGCGACGGCTGGTCGATTTTCAACACCGATCTCGGCGAATACATCATGCCGGTGACGCCGCCGATCAACACTCAGCTCACCACCTATTCCGGCGTGGCCGACGCGCTTTACAAGAACCTCTACCTGCTGGACGGCGCCAAGGAGGAGCACATCCTGCTGGTGTCGGGCGAACAGATCTACCGCATGGACTACGCCGCCGTGCTGGCCTTCCATGCCGAGCACGGCGCCGACGTGACCATCGCTGGCGTGCCGGCTGTCAACGCCTATGGCGCGACCTTTCCGGTCGCGCTCGAAGTGGAAGGCATCGACGTCAAAGGTGTGCGTACCGACGCCACCAGCCCCGCGCCGGACGACAATCTGGTATGGCCGATGCGGGTCTTCGTGTTCAAGCGCAGCAAGCTGGTCGAACTGCTCAAGCTGCTCGACGGTAAGCCCACCTTCGAAGCGCCGCTCTCGACCCTCATCGGCAACAATATGGCGATCTTCAAGCGGGTGGCAGCCTATCGCTTCGGTGGCACTTCGGGGCGCGTCACCCAGGACCGCTACTGGCGTCGGCTGGACGATCTCGACGATTACTACGATGCCAACATGGATCTGTTGGAACTGGAGCCGCCGCTCGATCTCTACCAGGCCGATTGGCAGATCCGCACCTACCAGACCCAGCGCCCGCCAGCGCGCACCGTGCCGGGTCGCTCCTCCAACGAGGGTATCTGTGTGAACTCCATCGTCTCCGGCGGCACGGTCATCGCCGGCGGTGGCGTCAATCACAGCGTGCTCGGAAATCGTGTCTATATCGACGACGGCGCGACCGTCGAGGACTCGATTCTGTTCTCCGACGTTAAAGTCGGCGAGGGCGCGCAACTGCGGCGCTGCATCCTCGACCGGCAGGTGCAGGTGCCGCCGGGCGAGCAGATCGGCTTCGACAAGGCGCGCGACGCCAAACGCTTCACCATGACGCCGGGCGGCGTGATCGTCATTCCGTCCGATTATCGTTTCGCTTGATAGCCACCCCATGACATTCGAAACGCGCCTTGCCGATTGTTTGCCACCCGGCGCGCTGCTGACTGCGGACGAAGCCAAGCGGCCCTACGAATGCGATGCCCTCTCGGCCTACCACGCCATGCCGCGCGTGGTCGTGGTGCCTGAGACCCGCGCCCAGGTCGAAGCGGTGGTGCGGCTGTGCGCCGAATATGGTGTGCCGCTCGTCACGCGGGGCGCCGGCACCGGCTTGTCGGGGGGCGCACTGCCCCTGGCGGACGGTTGCCTGCTGTCGCTTGCGCGCTTCAATCGCATCCTCGACATCGATCTGGCCAATCGCACCGCGACCGTCGAGCCCGGCGTACGCAATCTCGCGATCTCCGAGGCGGTTGCGCCCTTCGGCCTCTACTACGCGCCTGATCCGTCATCCCAGATCGCTTGCACCATCGGCGGCAATGTCGCCGAGAACTCGGGTGGTGTGCATTGCCTGAAATACGGGCTGACCGTGCACAACGTGCTGGAACTGGAGATCCTGACCATCGCTGGCGAGTGGCTGACGCTCGGTGGCCGTGGTCTGGATGCACCGGGCTACGACGTGCTGGCCTTGCTGCACGGCTCCGAAGGTCTGCTCGGCATTGTCATGCAGGTCACAGTCAAGCTGTTGCCGCGCCCGGAACTGGCAAGGGTGGTACTGGCGGCCTTCGATTCGGTGGAAGCAGCCGGGGCTGCCGTCACCGCGATCATCGCCGCTGGTCTGGTGCCGGCCGGTCTGGAGATGATGGACAAGCTCGCCATCGAAGTCGCTGAAGCCTTTTGCCACGCCGGTTATCCGCTCGATGCTGCCGCTATCCTGCTGTGCGAAGTCGACGGTAACGCCGTCGATGTCGCGGCGCAGCTCGACGCCGTGAGTACGGTATTGAGACAGGCCGGCGCACGGGATTTGCGTGTATCGCGTGACGAAGCCGAACGCCTGCGCTTATGGGCTGGCCGCAAGGCAGCCTTTCCCGCCATGGGCCGCATCGCGCCCGATTATTTCTGCATGGATGGCACCATTCCGCGCAAGCGACTGGCGCAAGTGCTGGAAAAGATCAGCGCGCTGTCACGCGAATTCGATCTCCCGGTTGCCAATGTATTCCACGCCGGTGATGGCAACCTGCATCCGCTGATTGCCTTTGATGCCAATGATGACGATCAGATTCGGCGCGCCGCCAAGCTCGGCAGTCGCATCCTTGAGATCTGTGTTGCGGTGGGCGGCACGGTAACCGGCGAACACGGTGTCGGCATCGAGAAATTAAACGAGATGTGCTTGCAATTCAGCAACACCGAACTGGAAAGGTTCTTCGCGATTAAGGCCGCGTTCGATCCGCGCGGCCTGTTGAACCCCGGCAAGGCCGTGCCGACCCTGCATCGCTGCGCGGAGTTCGGTCAGATGCTGGTAAAGCGAGGGCAGGTGGCGCATCCGGAGCTGGAGCGGTT
>JANLSI010000326.1:0-5235 GCA_031362345.1 Pseudomonadota bacterium | reverse complement strand
CTCGGGGTGGTCGAGACCGATAGCGCGAACTTCCTAACGGGTTATCATGAGAAGCCGACCATCGTACATTCGGTCAGCATGGGCGTATATGTCCTATCGCGCGCCTGCCGCGAGCTGATCGCCGAGGGGGAATCGATCGGTATGCCGGATCTGTTGCTGCGCGTTCTCGCCAACGGTGGCAGGGTCTATTGCGCACCGACTGACACCTATTGGCTCGATATCGGACGCGTAGACGACTACGAAACTGCACAACGGGAGGTCATGGCCGATCCCAAACGGTTCCTGCTCGATGGCGACTGAGCAGATCGCCCTAATCACTGGAGTCAGCGGATATCTCGGCGGCAATCTGCGCGCGGCAGTCCGAGCGGCATGGCCGGAAGTTCGAGTGGTTGGGCTCGCGCGGACAGCGGCAGCAGCGGAACTCGCAGTCGATCTGCTTGACCCTGACGCTTTGCGGCAGCCGTTGGCCCGTGTGCAACCGGACTTCGTGTTTCATCTTGCCGGCATCTTGCGGGCGGCGACGTGGACAGATTTCTACCGCGGCAATGTCGAAACGACGATCAATCTTCTGCAAGCGTTGAGCGCATTGCCGCGTATTCCACGCGTCGTTATCGCCGGATCGGCCGCGGAATACGGACCAGTCCTCGCCGCGCGCTTGCCGATTGCCGAAGACCAAGTCGGATCTGGCGCGGTGTCCCAATACGGTGTCGCAAAAGCCTGGCAAACGTCGGCGTCGCGATTCTATGCGGCCGCGGGCCTGCCCCTCATGACCGGGCGCGTGTTCAACATCACCGGGCGCGGACTGCCTGAGACCAGCGCGCCCGGCACGTTCGCAGCGCAGCTCAGGCGCATCCGCGCGGGCCAGGCCCCCCCCCGGCTGCAAGTGGGCAATCTCGATTCGCGGCGAGATTACCTCGACGTCACGGACGTGTGCGAAGCGTTGATTGCGCTGGCTCAACGCGGGCACAGCGGGGAAACCTATAACATCTGTTCCGGCGTTCCGACCAGAATGAGCGATCTGCTCGATATGATGATTGCCGCGGCCGGCGTTGCCGTGGAGGTATGTACGGACGCGTCACGCCTTCAGGCTGGCGACATCTCTGACAGTTACGGCTCCCGCGCCAAAATTGGCGCACACACTGGCTGGCGGCCCCGCGTGGCGCTGGCCACCAGCCTGGGCGCGATGCTGGAATAGTTCGAGCCGCCCCTGCTGTGGGCGTAGAAGTCTCAAGATGTCAACGTGAAAACGGTCATCCAGTTCATCGACAAGCTCTCTGCCGGCGGTAAGGAGCGGCAATGCGTCGAACTGGTCAGGTTTCTGGCCGCCCGGGGTGACTACACCGTGTACGTCGTCACCATGGAAGCAAATGTGTTCTACACCGAACTCGAAGTCCTGCCGGGCGTGCACATGGTGCACATGCCGCGCTATCTGAAGCGCGACCCGACCGTATTCTGGCGCTTCCTGCTGCTGTGCTGGCGGTTGCGTCCAGCGGCGATTACCGCTTGGCACCCCATGACGGCGATCTTCGCACTACCGGCGGCGTGGCTGCTCCGCATCAAACTCATGAGCGCAATCATCCAGGACGCGCCGCGGGTGCTGGCGCCGGCACTGAAACGGCGCACTGCATTGATCTTCGCCTTATCTGATTCAATCGTCGGCAATTCGGCGGCCGGGATCCGCGCCTACCAGCCGCCCGCGGCAAAGACCGCGCTGATTTATGCCGCGTATGATCTCGCGCGCCTGAATAGAACGCCCGACCGGGATTATCTGCGCCGCGAATTTGCTATTCACACGCCCTACGTAGTGGGCATGGTTGCTGCCTTTTCGGAGTTCAAGGATCAGCCGACCTTGATTGCGGCAGCTGAGATGGTCCTGGCTCAACGCGACGATGTGACTTTTGTCATGCTTGGCGGCGGGCCGACGCTGTCCGCCTGCCGGGCGCTGGTTGCGCCAGCGCTGGCGGCAAACATACGGATCACCGGCGAAGTCGCCGCGCCGACGGAGGATCTCGTCGCCGGCTTCGATATCGGGGTACTGATTACGTTTACCGAGGGGATTTCAAATTCAATCATGGAATACATGATCCTGGAGAAACCGGTAGTGGCGACCGCTGGCGGCGGCACCCGCGAACTCGTACTGGACGGCGAGACTGGCCTGCTGGTCCCGCCACAGGACGCCGCCGCCGTGGCCACTGCGGTGCTGCGCCTGCTGAACAACCAGACGTTGCGTCGCGCCATGGGTGCGCGTGGGCGCCAACGCATCGAAACCGAATTCTCCGGCAGCCACGTATTCGCGCGCTACTGCGCTGAATATGATCGTTTGATCGCGGGCCAGCGGGTCGCAGCACACGAATAGTATGAGCCCGCGCACGCATCTTACCATCATGCTGACGGTCACTTTGGTGCTGATCGGAGCGCTAGTACTGGCGACTGAATACTATCTGCGTGCAAACGATGCGCAGCGCTTCGTCAGAGCAACGGCGATTCCCGGCCTCAAGTACGAACTCGTGCCCAGCTACCGCGGGACCTATAAGGGGGTGGAATACCGTACCAATGCATTCGGTTTTCGCGGGGCCGATTTTCCCATGCGCAAGCCTGCAGGCGAGTATCGCATTCTGTTTCTCGGTGACTCCATCGTTCAGGGCGCTCTGGTGGAAGAGCAGGCGGCGATGGGCGCACAACAGGTGGCTCTGTGGCACACCCAACCGGAGCACGCCAGGATCCGAGTGATCAACGCCGGGGTGTCGAGTTACGACGCCAACGACTACCTCGCGCTCTACCAACACAAAGGCGTCAAGTTTGATCCGGACTTTGTCGTCGTCGGCCTGTTTCTCAACGACAACTTTCGCTACATCGCCAAAGAGAAATTCGATGCTGTAGCCCGACCGCCGCGATGGTGGGAGCGCAGCGTCCTGTTGCGCACGATCGCCGATGTCGCGGCGCCGGCCTATGGCCGCTCGTTTGATCCCGCGGCGAATTCCGATCCGGCGCTGCTGGCGCAAATTGCCAGCGCCATTCCCGATGCGCCATCGGTACATGCGCTCGTCCAGTTCTTCAATCAACGCCGATATCCGCTCGAACTCATCACCCGGGAATCCTTGCCCTTCGTTTTCGATCTGCATGCCTGGGAGCAGGTTCGTACGCCCCTAGCCGAACTGGCCAGACTGGTGCACGAGCATCATGCCGGCCTGCTGTTCGTGGTCCTGCCGGTCGAATTCCAGCTGGCCCAGGGTTATGTCTATTCGCAGCCACAGCAATTCATCATGACGATGTGCGCCGCGCTGGGAATTGATGTCATCGACGCCACACCGGTGCTACGCAAGCTGCAGATTGAAAGCGGGCACTCGGTCTACCGTCAACGCGGGGACATGATTCATTTCGATGGTACTGCGCACGCGGTGATTGCCCAGACGATCTTCGAGCACATGCAACAGATCACAACGACGTCGACGCGATAGAAGCTTGGGTCCCCGACCCGAACGGTGTCATCAACGGACTCCTGACAGTCCCTGCGCAGGGTCGCCAACCGGTACTTGCGCCCATCCGCGTTCGTGTCATGCGGGATGGTCGGCCGCGGGCTGCCGTCGTAACGGGCGTCCTAGCTGTTGGTTGGCAATGGCCGAGTCTTGAGGTGCGCCGCCAGACGCAGTGCGAACGCGACGACTGTCAGGGTCGGATTGGCCTGGCTTGATGTCGGAAAAATCGCCGAGCTTGAGATATACAGGTTATCGACACTATGGATGCGGCCGTCGGCGTTGACGACGCTGGTGTGCGGATCGGTTCCCATGCGGGTAGTCCCGATGTGGTGACCACCATAAGCGCCATAGCGGGTAATCTCCTTTTCGACGCTATCCGGTTCGTAGTCAAACGTGCCAATCCCGGAATGATGAATGTCTTGCGCGAGCAGTGCGAGTGCACGACTGACCGTATCGATATCGCCAGCGGTGTAGTGCCAGTCGATATGCAAACGCGGCATCCCTAATGGGTCGCGCATGTCTGCGAGTGTAACGCGGCTCGCCGGGTTGGGTTGCTGTTCGGCATGAAAATCCAGGCTGAAGAGATTGGCCTTGGAGCGAATGATGATCGACGGGAACTTGCGTCCGGCAAGCTTACGGTCACGCAACATGTGCCACGCATAGGCGAGCGCGGCGAGCGGGCCGCCAGCGACGTTGACGAGGTGCCGCAGCCAGGTCCCGACGCTGGCACTTTCGCCGCCGTGCAAGCGCTTGCCGTATTCGTAGGGAATGACGAATTTCGCCAGATACAATAAAGAAAGAACGGCATTGCGATGCGTTGGATCGATGATGCGTGGGTGATGCAGTCGTGCAATGAAATTGCCAATTCCGCGCTGCCGTTGGCTGGCCGGCGTGAGGGCGAGCCGGCGGCGGCAATACACGCCGTCGTCAGAGATGTCGTAGCCGTGCGCGATGGCGGAAAATGGCAACGTGAATTTGATTGCACCGATGGTGCCGGCCAGGTGACACATGTAATAGCGCCCGACCACGTCGTGGTCGTTACCGATCCCGTTGCGCTGCACGTCGCGGCTGGCGAGCAACAGTCGTGCCGTTTCCAGCCCGCCGGTCGCGAGTATGAAGCGGGGCGCGTTAATCGTGGCCGTGCGCCCCGACAGACTACGTGCAACGGCGGCGACCACCGTGCGACCACCCGGGTCAAGCTGAAGGTGCGTAACATTGGCATGCAGTAGTACCCGCACATTGGCGGCCTTGGCTAATTTGTGACCATAGCGGGCGCCGAAGTCGGTCGGGCAACTAAAGCGCTCCAACTGGTCGGTAGTGAAGTGCCGGCTTTCGAAGCCTGCGATCATCGGCGGTAGCGCCGCCCCGAACGCTGCGTCCGTCGTGTACGCGAACGCTCCGGCTTCGCACAAGGCATTTGCCTTGGGGTAGAACGGCTGGAGGGCGTCAAGCGTAATCGGCCAGCCACTGTGCGGGACGTAGTCGCGCGCCTCAAAGTCGATGGCGTCGAGCGGCATGCTGCGACCGGCCCAGATCGTGGTCGTTCCACCGAACCGGCGTTGCCGGTACTTATCCGGTGGACTGTGCAGGCGTTCGTCGCTGACGAAGCCGGCGTACAGTGCCTGGGTAGCATTTTCTGCGTGTCGGCCACCGGCCTCGAGTACCAGAACGTCCAGTCCCCCATCGATCAGTTCCAGCGCCAGGGTAATGCCCGCTGCGCCTGCGCCGACGATGCAGACATCTGCACTCAGCGTTGGGC
>JANLSI010000300.1:0-8759 GCA_031362345.1 Pseudomonadota bacterium | reverse complement strand
TCCTATTCAGCTGCCCTTTTTCAGAAAGCTATTGAATTTAGCCATGATCCCCAGCCTGCCATTAGGCGGGTTCTGCGGTCGTACCAGCACAACGGAAATGTTGTCCTTGCCGCCTTTTTCGTTTGCCAGACGGACCAGTTCAGTGGCCGCTTGGACAAGATTAGCACTATATTTACTTAGGGTTAAGTGAATTTCTTCATCATCTACCATATCATTGAGGCCGTCCGAGCAGAGCAGGTAAATCTCACCTGATTCAAGGTCCTGTTCCTGGACGTCCACCTCTACCGACTGCTCAATACCTAAGGCCCGCGTCACAAGGTTCTTGGGCGTGTTCTCGGCGGCTTCTTCGGGGGTGAAGAAGCCGCGGTCTATCAGCTCCTGGATAAGCGAGTGATCGCGCGTAATCTGCTTGAATTCATCGCCCCGTAGGCGATAGACCCGCGAATCGCCGACGTGCGCGATGCTGACCTTGGTGCCGTGATAGAAGACCACCACCACCGTGGTACCCATGCCCTGGCATTGGGGGACCTCCTGCGCGGTGCGGAACACTTCGGCATTCGCTTTGGCCACCGCGTCGCGACTGATCACGCTCGCCCGGCTCAGACCAGCGCTTGCCGCCGCGCCATTGGCGCCGCCACTGGCGATGCCGGCCCGCACTTCGTTCAGGATCAACTGGGCGGCGATAGCACTGGCCACTTCCCCAGCTTTGTAGCCGCCCATGCCATCGGCAACAATTGCCAAGCCCAAACTTGAGTCTGTAACTGCGCTGTCTTCGTTGTGCGGCCGTTTCAGACCGGTGTCCGAAACGTTCGCGACTTCGATGATGCCCTTGGCCACGCCGTCTGGTCCTATTGCCCGGGCGACTGGGTTTGCTTCGCGCAGCGTTGAATATCGCGCGCCATGTCGGCGCCGTTCTGATAGCGCTTGGTCGGGTCTTTCTCCAAGGCGCGGTTGATGATCTCGGAGATACACGGGCGCTGTTTTGCCAGGTCGGGACGCAGGGTGGCGACTTCGATATGCGCCTCGTTGGCTATTTTGTACATCAGAGTGGCCATCGAATCCCCCTGGAATGGCAACTTGCCCGTGATCATCTGGTAGAACATCACACCCAACGAGAATAGATCGGAACGCCCATCGACCTTTTTGCCCGACAGTTGCTCGGGCGACATATAGGAAGGTGTTCCGAGCACCATGCCGGTTTTGGTCCGGCTTGAATCGGTGTTGCGCGCGATGCCGAAGTCAGTCAGCTTGACCTGCTTGGATTCCGGCTCGTACATGATGTTGGCCGGCTTGATGTCGCGGTGCACGACGCTGTGTTTATGGGCATAGTCGAGTGCCATCGCGGCCTTGAAGATGATGCCCATGACGGTCGGTAGGGGCAGCAGGGTTTCGGGCTTGGTATAGCGCGCAAGGTCGTGTCCGGCAAGGAACTCCATGGCGATATAAGCCAGGTCGTGCTCTTCCCCGACGTCGTAAATTCTGACGATATTGGGCTGATCCAAACGGCCGGCGGTTTCGGCTTCGCGGAAGAAGCGTTCTTTGACCTCGTTCAGCTCACTCGGATCGAACTCCTGAGATAGCGCCATGGTCTTGATCGCCACCACACGGTTGATCTTGGGATCCTTGCCGAGATACACCACACCCATCGCGCCCTTGCCGAGTTCCTTGTCTATCTCGTAACGGCCGAGCATCGGTTTGGAAATGCTGCCGTCGAGCAGCATGGTGCTGGCTGCGGTGGCCGCTGCTGCCGAGCCGCCGATGATGACGGTGTCGTTCAATTGTTTGGCGCGATTGACCTTATTCTTGATGTCGCGGAAATTCGGGTCCTTGGCGGCGATGTATTCATAAGCAGAACCGGCCTTATTGAACTGCCGCTTGCGCTCGAAATCGCCAGACAGAGCGTAGATTGCCTCAAGCAGACCCTCGTCGACCGGGCAGCGGCGGAAATATTCCATCGCCAGATCGAGCTGGCCGGCCTGCTGATACTGCAGCGCCAGTTGTTTGTTGCTTTGGGCAGAATCGATATCGAGACGACGTTTGCTCGCTTCGGTCACCAGGAAACGCTTGGTGGTGAGCAGCACATGGCCGACCACCAATAATGTTGCTGCACTCATCAGCTTCAGCCAGATGGCCTGCGAGGCCATCAAGCCGAGTTCGGTTGCGAACACTGTCACGACCAAGCCGAGGCTGAGTAGTGCCGCCGGCCCGGCATTGAGCTTGGGCAGTAGCCCAATCAGATAGCCCGCAATCAAGAGAATCACGACCAGTTCGCCAAGCGAAGCCCAGGACGGTGACGTGAAGAACGCTTCGTTCAGGATGCTGGCGACGGTGTGCGCCATGATGAGCACCGGGCCTCCCACAACTCCCTGCGGCGTGTGGAATGTAGTCCCGACGCCGAAGGCGGTGGCGCCGATCAGGACTATCTTGTCTTTGAAATTTTCCATCGGCACGGCGCCCTGCTGGACGTCGTAGAACGAGTAGACATCAAACGGTGGGCGATCGCCCTGGCGTTTACCGTAGAAGAAAGTGTTCATGTTGAGGCTCAGATCGGTCTTGATTTTGAGCTTGCCGAGCTGAACGCTGTCGCCGAGGTTGACCTTGATGTCTTCGGCCTTGAGGTTGTGGTACGCGGCCACCACCATCAGCGACTGCGAGGGATAGAAGGCACCGTAATACTCGACCACCAGGGGTTCGAAGCGGATGCCGCCATCGACGTCCGGGGGGGTGAGCAGGTGACCGATGCCACGCGCCGCTTCGCCGACCACGGCGATAGGCGAATTGGCAAGCACAGTTTGAATGGGCATCGGGAAGTCGCCGGTAGGGTCGACGACATTGTCTTCCCTGATGGCGTTACGCAGGATGTAGTCGGGCAAGGCCTTGTCGGGCTTGCCAACCGGTTCGCCTGGCGTAAATTGCATGCCGAGCACGACGCTTCCAGCATTTTTGAATGAAGTCCCGAGCACGCTGTCGGTGTCGAGTGCGAGTTCAGCTTCGCTGAACTTCTTGTTCAATGCATCGACTGCAGCCCCAGTCTGGGCGAGCTTTGCGGTTTCGGTGCGGAATTCGCGGATCCAGTCCAGGCCCGGCGGCACTTCCGGCTCGGAATAGAAAATCGTCGAACCGATGGTTTTCACGCCGGCCGCCGCCAGCTTATCGATCATGCCCGCGTGAATCTTGCGCGACCACGGCCAGCGACCGATGTTCTGAATGCTCTTATCGTCGATGGCGACGACCACCACCTTATTGCCAGGGTCGCGCGACGACACGCGCACGCCGAGGTCATAGGCGTCGCGTTCTATGCTTTCCAATAGAGGCGCATGGCCCCACCAGGCGATAAAAAATACGAAGGACAGAGCGGCGCCGACGAACCAGTCGGATTTCCAGAACGCTTTATTCATCCGGTAATCAGGCCTAGCGGGTCCAGGAGGTTCGCCATGTTACCTTCCTTTGTATTGAGAAAGTAGGCAGATAGAAACGCGTTTGAACATTAGTCGCAGGAGTCGGCGACGGCTTGCAGCGCGTTTTCTATCGCGCGTTTGTATTCGGCGCCCTCGATCACCCTGCGCTCGCCCTGGGCCGTGTAGTCGTAGAGAAAATTCGCATGCTCGACGGTGTGCTGGCGACTGCGGGCGAGCGTGCACGCACGTTCGTGCTGTTTGGCAGCCTGCTGCCCGGCGGTCCGCGTCGCGTCGCGGGCCTCGCGCTCCTTGGCGAAGCTATCGAGCACTTGCCGCAGTCGTTCCTGGCTGTTGGCATTAGCGGCTGCGGATGGGCCGGGCCTTATGGTCAGACTTTCGGCGTTGGCCTGCACGGGACGATCGCTGAAATGAACATGGCCTGCGGCGTCCTTCCATTTGAACACTTCCGTCGCCGCGCCTGGGTTGGCGGTCTGGGATAGCGCTAAACACAGCGCCAAAGATAGACCTGTTCTTGCGTGGCTCATGGTCCACTCGCTGCTTGCGCGGGCGGGACGGGCGTCCAGCAAACTTGAGCAAGCGCGTGGTGCAGATGGGGATGGCTGATTGCCGAGCTCAGGCCAGGACTATTTCCTGACCGACGCCGTGCTGAACCCATGCCGCGTTCCCTCCTTGCCACGTAAGCCATTGAGTCTCAGACGTAAAGCAGCGAAAGGGCAGAGCGCGGGCGAAATTTGGGCGAGATCGGCTCGCTGTGGCCTACTTCGCTGCAGGTGCGCCTTCAGCAACGCACCGGTCGTCGCCAAGGATGGCATCCCCGGGCATCCCAATCAGATGCGCGGGCGAAGGCGACGGACCAGGGGTCGTCCATGGACGGACGGCTCCCGGTCCACTTTCAGGGGCAATGCCTGCGCCGGGTGCGGGGCACGCAGCCTGCCGGTCTCAGCGTTCGAGAAGCGCAAGCTTGGCGGGCTTACCCTTCCATTCGTCAGCGTCGCCGGCGGCATCCTTCATTTCGCTGATGACTGGCCATTGCTGGGCCAGCTCGGCGTTTAAGGCCAGATACTGCTGCTCGTCATCGGTCAGGTCGTCCTCCGATTTGATCGCTTCAACCGGGCATTCCGGCTCGCACAGTGTGCAATCGATACACTCGTCGGGGTCGATCACGAGCATGTTGGGGCCTTCGTGAAAGCAGTCGACCGGGCACACCTCGACACAATCCGTGTACTTGCACTTGATACAGTTTTCTACAACAACAAACGTCATGGCTGCTCTTCGTCAAAATCTGGAGGCATCCAGTATATCTGCCGACAGCGCGTAACCAAACACTTCATCACTTGTCGAGCAGGGCGCGCAATCGATACAGCGTGTCCAGCGCTTCGCGCGGTGTCAGGGTGTCCGGATCCAGGGCAGTCAAGGCCTCGAGTGCTGGATGAGGGCGGTCGAACAAGGGCAGTTGCGGCAATTCTTCGCGCGTCTGCTGCGGATGGCGCTGCTCTAGCGTGCGCAGCAAGGCACGGGCGCGCGCGATAACCATCGCAGGCACCCCGGCACGGCGCGCCACCGCGATGCCGAAACTGCGGCTGGCCGGTCCTTCGCTGACGCTGTGCATGAACACCACGTCCTCGCCATGCTCGACCGCGTCGAGCCGTACGTTGGCGATCGTCGGCACCTCATTGGCAAGTGCGGTCAGTTCGAAGTAATGGGTGGCAAACAGGGTGAAGGCGCGATTGTGCCCGGCCAGGTGTTCGGCCGCCGCCCACGCCAGCGACATGCCGTCATAGGTACTGGTGCCACGCCCGATCTCGTCGACGATGACCAGGCTCGCGGCTGTTGCGTGATGGAGGATATTGGCGGTCTCGGCCATTTCGACCATGAAGGTGCTTTGGCCGCCGGCGAGGTTGTCGCCGGCGCCAATGCGCGAATAAATGGCGTCGATGGGACCCAGCACTGCGGCGCGGGCTGGCACGAAGCTACCGATGTGGGCAAGCAGGGTGATGAGCGCAGCTTGGCGCATATAGGTCGATTTACCCCCCATGTTGGGGCCGGTGATGAGTAGCAGGCGGCGCGCGTCGTTAAGTTCCAGATCGTTGGCGACAAAGGGCGTGTCCTGGAAATGCTCGACTAGCGGATGCCGACCCGCGGTGATACTGAGCCTGGGTTCGGCGCAGAAGGTCGGCGCGCTCAGCTGCAGACTTTCGGCGCGCTCGGCGAAGCTTGCCAACACGTCCAGCTCCGCGAGCGCGGCGCTGGTGTCCTGCAGTGCGGGAACGTCCGGCAGCAACGCTATGAGCAGGCTTTCGTAGAGTTCGCGCTCGCGCCGCAGGGCGCGATCTGACGCGGTCAGGATATGGGTTTCGAAGCCCTTCAGCTCCGGTGTGATATAGCGCTCTACGCCCTTCAGGGTCTGACGGCGGGTGTAGTCGGCGGGCGCACGGTCGGCCTGCGCACGGCTGATCTCAATGTAATAGCCATGCACGCGGTTGTAGCCGACCTTGAGATTGGCGATGCCGCTCCGTTCACGTTCACGTTGTTCGAGGGCGACCAGATAGGCGTCGGCATCGGCGCTGGCATTGCGCAGCTCGTCCAATTGGCCGTCGTAGCCTGCTGCCAACACACCGCCGTCGCGAATGAGATGAGGGGGCGACTCGATCAGCGCGCGCTCAAGTAGCGCGCGGGTGGCGGGCAGCTCATCGACCCGCCCACGCAAGGCATCGAGGTGTGGATTCAGTTCGGCCAGCACCAGGCCGCGCACCGCCGGCAGCACGCCCAGGGCATCGCGCAGACGCGCCAAATCGCGCGGGCGCGCGCTACCGAGCGCGACCCGCGTGACGATGCGTTCGATGTCGTGTACTTGGCGCAACGCGCCGCGCAGGGCGCCGACATCGTGGCGCGTCAGCAGCATCGTAACGGCCTGCTGGCGGTGACGCAGGATGTGGTGGTCGCGCAGCGGGCGTTGCAACCAGCGTCTGAGCAGGCGTCCGCCCATCGCGGTGCGGGTAGTGTCAAACACCGCGACCAGGGTGTGGGCCTCATGGCCCGACAGCGCGCGGGTGATTTCAAGATTGCGCCGGGTGGCGGGGTCGAGATGCAGCGCATCCTGCGGGCGTTCGACCGCCATGCTGAGCACATGGGCAAGTGCGCCGCCGTGCATCTCCTGGCAATAGACCAGCACCGCGCCGGCCGCGCCGATCGCGGCATTAAGATCGGCACTGCCGTAGCCATGCAGGTCTGTGACGCTGAACTGTTGGCATAGTCGTCGTCGCGCGGCAGCGATATCGAAGCGCCACGCCGGCAGCGCCAGCGCGCGTGTCGCCCACGCCTCCGGCAACCGTCCGCGCTGATCGTCGGCGACCAGGAGTTCAGCCGGTTGCAGGCGCTCAAGCTCGGCTTCGAGCGTGGCGGGATTGTCGGGCTCGCAGACCAGGAAGCGTCCAGCACTGACGTCGAGCCAGGCCAGTCCGGCCTGCTCACCGACCATCACCAGCGCCGCGATTAAGGTGTCCTGGCGGGCTTCGAGCAGCGATTCGTCAGTGACCGTGCCGGGTGTCAGGACGCGTGTGACTTTGCGTGCCACGGGCCCGCGCGATTCGGCCGGGTCGCCTATCTGCTCGCAGATCGCGACCGCTTCGCCGAGCTTCAGCAAGCGCGCGAGATAGGGGTCAGCGGCATGGGCCGGCACGCCGGCCATGGGAATGGGTTGGCCGTCGCTGGTGCCGCGCGCGGTCAGGGTCAGATCCAGCAGCTTGGCGGCACGTTTGGCGTCGTCGAAGAATAGCTCGTAGAAATCGCCCATACGATAGAACAGCAGTGTGTGCGGATGCTCGGCCTTGATGCCGAGGTACTGCTGCATGACGGGTGAATTGGCGGCTTTGTCGGTGACCATGGCGCGGAAGATCGGCTGCGGCTGGTGCGGCGCTGCGCCGAGGCTGTTCTGGGGAAATCTCAGTCGCGGATTTGCGACTCAAGGTCCCTATGGTAGCGCGTGCCGCGCGGCCGCACGACTAAAGGACTTGAAATCAGGGGCGCACGCCCATAGCTTGCCCGCCTCATCCCGCGACCTACAGAGGACAGTCATGGCGCTCGACACTGCCAAAGAACAACGGGGCTTCCAATCGGAAGT
Organism: Pseudomonadota bacterium; assembly: GCA_031362345.1. Lineage (GTDB taxonomy): Bacteria > Pseudomonadota > Gammaproteobacteria > JADJYF01. The sequence goes on along the minus strand of JANLSI010000300.1, from coordinate 1,220 downwards.
CCGCCAGCTACTCGATCTCGTGATCAATTCACTGTATAGCAACCGCGACATATTTCTGCGCGAGTTGGTTTCGAATGCCGCCGACGCGGCCGACAAGCTGCGCTTCGCGGCTTTGTCCAACGACAGCCTCTATGAGGGTGACGCCGAACTCGCCGTCGAAATCGAATTCAGCGAGGCTGAAAGCACCATCACCGTACGCGACAACGGCATCGGCATGACGCGCGACGAAGCAGTCGACAACCTCGGCACCATCGCCAAGTCCGGCACCCGTGAGTTCTTTGGCGCACTGTCGGGCGACGCGCGCCAGGATTCGCAGCTCATTGGCCAGTTCGGGGTCGGTTTCTATGCCGGCTTCATCGTCGCCGACAAGGTCACCGTGAGCTCGCGCAAGGCCGGGCAGGCGCCGCAAGAAGGTGTGCGTTGGGAGTCAGAAGGCAAGGGCGAATTCACGGTCGAGACCGTGCTGGCCAGCAAACGCGGTACGGAAATCGTGCTGCATCTGAAAGACGACGCCAAGGATCTCGCCAACGAATATCGGCTGCGCGAGATCGCCAAGCGTTATTCCGACCATATCGCCATACCGATCAAGATGGCGCAGAGCGGCGAGGACAAAGGTTGGGAGACCATCAATCAGGCCACCGCCTTGTGGCGTCGTTCGAAAAGCGAAATCACGGACGAGGAATACAAGGCCTTCTACAAGCACGTTTCCCACGACTTCAGCGACCCGACCAGCTGGCTGCACTCCAAGGTCGAGGGTAAGAGCGAATACACCACGTTGCTCTATCTGCCGGCTCGCGCGCCTTTCGATCTGTGGGACCGCGAGATCAAACACGGCGTGAAGCTGTATGTGCAGCGCGTGTTCATCATGGACGATGCTGACAAACTGATGCCGCGTTATCTGCGTTTTGTGCGCGGTGTGATCGACACCAACGACCTGCCGCTCAATGTTTCGCGCGAAATCCTGCAGCACAATAAGACCCTTGAGACCATTCGCAGCGCTTCGGTCAAGAAAGTACTGGGCATGATTGAAACCCTCGCCGAGGGCGACGACTACGCCACGTTCTGGGCGGCCTTCGGGCGGGTGCTGAAGGAAGGTGTGATCGAGGATTTCGGCAACCGCGAGCGCATCGCCAAGCTGCTGCGTTTTGCCAGCACCCACAGCGATACGGACAGTCCGGACGTAAGCCTCGCAACTTATTTGACGCGCATGAAAGCCGACC
>JANLSI010000248.1:0-21117 GCA_031362345.1 Pseudomonadota bacterium | reverse complement strand
GGCAGCGAAGAATGGAACCAGTTCCGCGCCGGTCATCTGCAATCGATCCGCGACTATTGCGAGACCGATGTGCTCAATACTTACCTCATCTACCTCAAGTTTGAATTCATGCGCGGGCATCTGAGTGCTCATCAGCTCGATGATGAGTTCGCGCGGGTGCGGCGTTTTCTCGCCAGCCATGAGGCGCTGCACTTCGCAAGCTTTCTCGCCGCCTGGACCGCGCCGCGTGGCGGGTAATCGCCGGCGCCGCGCCGTCGGGCGGTCGCCGGCCGAATTGCTGTCGTTCGAGATCGACAATTTGTCCCACGAGGGGCGGGGCGTGGCGCGTCATGAGGGCAAGACGGTATTCGTCCACGGCGCCCTGGCGGGCGAAATGGTCACCGCCCGCGTGCTGCGTAAACACGGGCGTTTCGACGAAGCCGAGACCATCGCGGTGTTGCGCGCCGCCGCGGCGCGGGTCACGCCTCGCTGCCCCCACTATGGCGTGTGCGGCGGGTGCAGCTTTCAGCACGCTGCAGAGGGTTTGCAACTGCAACACAAGCAGGGCGTGCTGCTGGAATTATTACGCCACCAGGGCGGGCTCGCGCCACGGCGCGTGGCCGATCCGATCCGCAGTCCGCAATGGGGCTACCGCCGCAAGGCACGCCTCGGCGTCAAATACGTGACCAAGAAGGGCGGCGTGCTGGTGGGCTTTCGCGAGCGCGCCAAGCCCTATGTTGCCGAGTGTCAGCAGTGCGACATTCTCGATCCACGGGTCAGCGCCGCCATCCCCGCCTTGCGCAGTCTGATCCAGGGGCTTTCGATTCGTGACCGTTTGCCACAGATAGAAGTCGCGGTCGGCGATACGGAAGTGGCCTTGGTGCTGCGTCATCTCGCACCCCTCACACCAGAGGATCACGCGGCGCTGGTGGACTACGCCGCGCGCAGTGGTTTCATCGTGCTGCTGCAGCCAGGCGGTTACGACACCATTGCAACCCTAGCCGGGCTAGCGCCGGCGCCGCTTACCTATAGGGTCGAAAACGAAACTATTGGCTTTCTGCCGACGGATTTCACCCAGGTCAATCCGTATATCAACAGTCAGATGGTGGCGCGCGCGCTTGCGCATCTTGAGCCTAGCGCAAGTGACACCGTCGTCGACCTGTTCTGCGGGGTCGGCAATTTCACTTTGCCCGTCGCGCGCCGCGCGGGGCAAGTCACTGGCATCGAGGGTGAGGCGGGGCTGGTAGCGCGGGCGCGCGCTAATGCCCAACACAATGGTCTGAGCAATATCGAATTCGCAGTTGCCAACCTCGAAGATGCCGCTGCGGTCGCGGCCTTAGCACTGGCCAGCGCCGATAAGTTGCTGCTCGACCCGCCGCGCGCTGGTGCACTGACCTTGCTGGAAGGGCTGCGTTTCGATCAATGCCAGCGACTGGTCTACGTCTCGTGCAGTCCGGTGACGTTCGCGCGCGATGCCGCTGTGCTGGTTGCGCGGCATGGCTTCAGCTTGATCGAGACCGGCATTCTCGACATGTTTCCCAACACCGCCCACGTCGAGTCCTTGTCACTGTTCGTGCGCGAGTGAGGCCGGGCCGAAGCGCCGCTGTCATGGGCGCGCTGGTACTAGGCGCGCTGTCGCTGGTCAGCTGTGAACGCCCACCGGTTGACGCAATTCGTCTCGGCATCCCGACCGCGCCGCTCAGTCTCGACCCGCGCTATGCAAGCGATGCGATGTCGGCACGCCTGTCGCGTCTGTTGCATGCGTCCCTGGTCGAGTTCGATGCCGCCGCGCAAGCGGTGCCTGGGCTCGCCGACTGGCGCATGATCAACGCGACCCACTATCGTTTCACCTTGCGTGGCGACGCGCGCTTCAGTGACGGTCGTGGGATCACGGCCGCGGACGTGGTGGCGACCTATCGGGCGGTACTCGATCCTGGGCTGGCCTCGCCGTTGCGCGAAGCGCTGCGCAATATTGCGGCCGTGCGGGCTGTCGATACCCGCACTATCGACTTCGAACTGCGCCAGCCCGATGCCCTGTTCCCCGCCACCCTTGGTCTCGGCGTGATGGCAGCCGGTGATGCGCGCGGTCCGCGCGATACCTGGCAGTTGGCCAGTGGACCCTTTAGCCGTGTGGCGTGGCACAGCGATGGCAATGTCAGCCTGCGGCGTCGCGCCGACGGTGCGCGCGTCGAGGTGGTGGTGGTGAAGGACGCCACCGTGCGGGCGCTCAAACTGATCGCCGGCGAACTCGATGTCGTGCAAGGCAATCTGCCGCCCGAGACCCTTACCTGGCTGGCGACGCGGCCCGGCCTGCGCGTAGTGGAGCACGATGGCACGACGTTCTCTTATCTGGGCTTCAATCTCAGCCATGGTCCGCTGACCGACCGTCGCGTGCGCGCCGCCATCAGCCATGCCATCGATCGCGACGCCGTGGTGCACTATCTGTTTCGCTCCCGCGCTCAGGCGGCGGCCAGTCTGCTGCCGCCCAGCCATTGGGTCGCCGCGCCCGACCTGCGCGTGCCGGCCTATGATCCAGCCCGTGCCCGCGCCTTGCTCGCGGCGGCGGGCTATGGGGGACAGCGACTGCGTCTGCACTATAAGACGTCGGCCGACGCGTTTCGCTTGCGGCTCGCGACCCTGCTGCAAAGTCAGTTGGCTGAGGTTGGCATCGATCTTGTGATCGACTCCCTCGACTGGGGCACTTTCTATGGTGACGTGGGCGCCGGCCGCTTCGAGATCTATGGATTGTCGTGGGTGGGTCTCAAACTGCCGGACATCTTTCGCCAGGCATTTCACAGCGGAGCCCAGCCACCGGCGGGCCTGAATCGCGGCCACTACCACGATGTACAGGTCGATGCGCTGATTGAAGCCGCCGAGAGGGAGCAAGGATCCTCGCGCCAGCGCCTGCTTTATCACGCCATTGAGCGGCGCCTGTTGTACGATCTGCCCTATGTACCGCTCTGGTTCGAAACTCAGACCGCCGTCCTGCGCGCCGACATCAATGGCTATTCCATCGATGCCGATGGCAGCTTTGATGCGCTGGCGATCGTCCATCGCGTGAGTCCCGATGAGCGCCATTGATCGTCTCGAAATTGATATCGCGCGCCAACTGCTGCGCAGCTTCCACGCCAGGCACGAACTGAACTGCTATCGGGTATCGACCGCCCGCAACGGTGCCGGTGAGATGATGGATAGTGAGCGCACGCCGCGCGGTGCTCACCAGATTGCCGAGAAAATAGGCGCCGATTGCGCGCCCAATACGATCTTTGTCGGGCGCCGTGCGAGCGGCGAGATCTATGATGCGCAGTTCGCCGCGCGCCATCCCGGGCGCGACTGGATCCTGACCCGCATCCTGTGGCTGGCGGGATGCGATCATGGCTACAACTCCGGTGGCGAGCGCGACACCCAGGCGCGTTACATCTACATCCATGGCACACCCGACAGCACGCCTCTGGGGCAGCCCGGTTCGCGCGGCTGCATCCGTATGGGCAATGCCGACATCATTGAATTGTTCGACGCGGTGACAGTCGGAACACGGGTCGATATCGTCGAATGAACAGCACCCCACCGCCCAGCGATGAATACTCCAATCAGGCGCACTACGCGGCCGCTGTTAGCGCCGACGTGAATCGTTTACGCACCTCCTACGACGAGTCTAACTATGTCTAGCGATTTTTCAGTCTCACCGCCGTACTCGCCGCGTTGCGCGCGCAGAGGGACGTGGCTGTGGATAGGGGTCGGCTGGCTGGTGACGGCCAGTGCGCTGGCGGCCGACGCGACGCTCAGCTGGGACAGCTTGAGCGGCGAACAGCAATACATGCTCGCGCGGCTGCGTCCAGGTTGGGAAACGCTCGACCTCGCGGGACGCCGCGAGCTGCTGGCGCGCGCCGCAAACTTCAAGTTGCAAGGTGCGGCTCGGAGTAGCTTGCCGGCGCCGGTCGCTGAAGCCAATGCCAAAAGCAAAGCACCCGCGCTACGCCAGCGCTCCCACCGGCGGCGCGCACTCTCGCCGGCCGAGGCCAGCATGTCGGCGCACAGCTTTCGGCTGCGTCGGGTATTGCGAGATATGCCCGGTCTGGGTGCCGAGGAACGCCGCGATGTGCTCGCACGCTGGGGTGAATTGCGCAATTCAGAGCGTATCGAGATGGTCGAACGCTACTCTCGCAATGTCGATGACGACGAGCAGATCGCGATGCAGAGGGCACTGCGCGAGGGCAGGATCAGTCCCAAGGATCTGCAGCGTGGACTGACGACCGGCAAGATCAAGGGCGACGAATTGAAGGCCGCGCTGTCGTCCGGTCGCATCTCCATCGACGCGATCAAGGAAGGCATCACTTCCAGCGACATCATCGCCGAGGACCTCGAGAAGGCATTGCGCCGTGGCAATATCGAGTCGAGCGATTTGAGCGAGACCATCGAAACCAGCCGCCTCCCCGACGGTTCCTCGCGCGACGAGATCCTGCAGGCGGCCACCGTCCGCAAGGCCGCCATCGAGGCCCGTCCACCAGGCACACGCAAGACCCCCATCAAAGCTCGTCCTCCAGGCGCCCGCCCACCGCCGCTACGCTGACCCTGGCTCACACTTTTTGCACGCGCTCATCACGAACTGTGAACTTGCGCATTAAGTCAGCCGGCGGGTGGCCGACAACTCCCGCACGAGAACTGAAAACGGCGCACCTCGTTCAGGCCGGAGATTGTCCATGCAAGCCACCACCGTTACGCATTCCAAGTCCACCCCGTCGCTGCGCAGGGTAGCGAATGAATTCCTGCCCAGCGGGTCGTCGACCCGCGCGCGCGCGGCGCGCAGTAAACCGCTGGAATATCTGACCACCGTCCATCCGTGCTTCATCGATGGTGTGCGGACCCTGGTACACCGCCGCGGACTTCAACAGCAAAGTCTCGATAGGTTCCGCAAACTCCGGGCCTATGCCGAGCAGCAGGGCTTCGCCCTGCGTGAGGATCGGCGCAAACGCGAGCTGAGCTGTCGCGATGAACGTCGCCGCATGGCGCCCATCCTGTTATTCGCAGCCAGCCTGCTGAGTCAAGGATTGCACGCCGAGGATGGCGGCTTGCGTGATGATGACATGACCGTGGTGCCGACCATCGAGGTCATCGGCGAGCGCGTCACCACCGATCGCGCTTATCTCATCGAGGCCGGCAAACGCTTCGTCTCTAAACCCCACGGTACGAGCGAATTGATACTCGGCATCGCCGCCGAAGTGCGCGCCAAGGGCGAGAAGCATCGCGTGCGTACACGGGGCATACAAATGCCCAGTGAATACACTGACAGTTTCGTTGACCGCTACGACTACACCATGGCCACCCAGTGTGGCGCTGAGACCTTCAGTTTCTATGAGGGCGAGGGCTTCGCGGCGCTGGGTTATCACGCCGGTCGCGGCGCGGTGATATTGGATGTGCTGGCGGGCGGTGGACCGTTTTCGGCGCCCCGTCTGTGGGGCCCCTACGACCAGGTGTTGAACGCCAACATCCGCATGGATCTGATGATGGGCGACGGCCTCAAGGACGGCATGGGTCTGCTCCAGGCCTCGTACAAGATTGGGCTTATGCCGGTGATGCGTAACGCCAGCAAGAACTACTACGGGGAACTCTATTCACGCGCGGTAGTAGATGCTGCCGAATGCGTGATACCCAATACGCCACAGGTGCGCCAGGCCGACCTTGTATCCCCGCCGGGAGTCGACGATCACGGTTGAGGGTCGACTAGCTTGAATCACGGGCCGTGAGCGCACGCTCTTTGATGAGCGCACGCGCCAGCTTCTTCACCTGCACGTCGTAGAGCGCGAGCTCGCCGCCGGTGCGTACCGCCGCGATGGCGAGACGCCCGACCAGCAGCAACAACAAAATAGCGATTAACCAAGCCATGAAATAAGAGAAGCGGAAGCCGGGCTGCGCGGCTATGCCTGGGTGGTCCGGCGCCCGCGGCACAGGTGAATTGCCGGCCCGATCACTGGTGTCGAGTTGTTGCTGACCGCGCGCAGTGGCGCGCGAAAGCGTCAGATCAAGGTGTGAGCCCTGCTCGACGGCCTGCGCGAAGCGCTCGATATGGGTTGGCGAGCGGTAGAGCGACCAGGCGCTGACGATCACCGTCAACGACACGATCAGACCCACCACCATCAGCGCCAGGCCGAAGCCGCGCACCACCAGATTAAGCAGCCGATCGCCGCGCTCAAGCCAGTCCTCGTCGGGGGGATCTTGTTTGAATTCGAAGCGCGCCACGCGCCGGATTCTACACGAGCCGCTGCGCGACCTGCTCGCGACATCTCGACGTCAGTTGTAAAGTAGCGCGCGCCTATGTTCGAGTTACGCACCCTGGGATCGCGACTCGCGGGCGCGGCTGCGGTTGCGCTCGGGGTGTCGTGCATGGTTTTCCTGTTGCTGCATCTGGTGCCGGGCGATCCGGTCGAGGTCATGCTCGGCGAATATGCCGGTGCGGCCGATAGGCTCGCCTTGCGCAGCCGTCTCGGCTTGGATCTGCCTTTGGCCGAACAATGGTGGCGTTTCGTCATCGGACTCGTGCACGGTGATCTCGGCACCTCCCTGTTCAGCGGCCGTCCGGTCGCAGCCCTGCTCGCCGAACACTTTGGTTACACCGTGGTCCTGGGCCTCGCCGCACTGGTGTTCGCCGTGCTGGTCGGGATACCGCTGGGAGTTGTCGCGGCGCTCGGCGCGGGACGAATTTGGGACGGCGTTGCCAGCGTCGTGGCAGTGCTAGGGATGTCGGCGCCGAGTTTCGTGCTCGGGCCGCTATTGATCATTGTCTTTGCCGTGCAGCTGGCTTGGTTTCCCGTCAGCGGCGCGAGCGAGCCCGCCGGGCTGGTGCTGCCAGCCGTCACGCTCGCCAGCGGACTGGCGGCGGTACTGACGCGTATGACCCGTGCGGCCATGCTTGAGGCCTTGCAACTGCCCCATGTGCTAGCTGCGCGTGCGCGCGGATTGAGCGAGCTCGCAGTGGTGGTCGGCCACGTGTGTCGCAACGCCGCGCTGCCGGTCGTCACTGTTATCGGCTTGCAACTGGGCGCCCTGCTCGGCGGCGCGGTCGTGACCGAGACGGTGTTCAACTGGCCCGGTCTTGGGCAGTTGCTGATTGAGTCCATCCAGCGGCGCGACTACCCGGTGGTGCAAGGTGCGGTGCTCTTGATCGCGCTCACTTATATCCTGGTCAATGCGGTCGTCGACCTGCTCTATACGCGCCTCGACCCGCGCATCCCATCGGTCTGATGAGCGCCCCGCAGGTCGCGGCGCGTGCTATCACCAGGACCATCGCCGGGACTATCGTGATGGCCTGGTTACTGGTGGCGATCGGCGCCAGTGTCTGGCCGCCCGCAGCAAAAGTGTCGCTCCCCGGCATCTTTGCGCCGCCCGGTGTCGAGGCCAGCCTGGGGCGCGACGATCTGGGCCGCCCGTTGCTGGCGCGGCTCGTCGCAGGTACGCGCATCTCCTTGCTGGTGGCCATCATCGTGGTCGGCGTGACGGTCCTGTTCGGCACCGTGGTCGGTCTCACGGCCGGCTGGGTCGGTGGTGCCGTCGATACATTGCTGGTGGGCGTGACCAACATATTTCTGGCTTTTCCCGGCATCCTGCTCGCCATTGCCCTGGCCGGGGTGCTGGGACCAGGTATCGCCAACGTGATGACAGCATTGAGTGTCGTGGGGTGGGTCGGCTTCGCGCGTTTGGCGCGCGCCCAGACCTTGAGCACCAAGCAGCGCGACCATGTGCAGGTCGCTCGGGCGCTCGGCGTACGGCCAGCACTGATCGTCTGGCGCCATGTCCTGCCCTTGATCGCCGGCCCCTTGATCGTGGAGGCCAGTTTCGCCTTTGCTGCCGTGATCGTGGCCGAAGCGGGTCTGTCATTTCTGGGCCTTGGCGTGCAGCCACCGACGCCGTCCTGGGGCAGCATGATTCGCGATGGTGCGCGCTATCTGCTGGTCGCACCGCATCTGGTCGTTGTGCCGGGACTGGCGCTGGCGAGTCTGGTGGTGGCCATCAATCTGCTCGGTGACCAGTTGCGCGATCGCTGGCAGCCGCGCCGCCCTTGAGCGCGGGTCGCGCGATACACTAGCCCGCCCAACCGCAGATCGGACCACGATGCTCGGACCCTTGATGATCGATATCGAAGGCACGGCCCTGACGCCAGCCGACCGCGAGTTGTTGCGCCATCCGCTGGTCGGCGGCGTGATTCTGTTTGCGCGCAACTACGCGGAGCCGGCGCAACTGGTTGCGCTGACCACGGCCATCCACGCCGTGCGCGAGCCCCGGCTGGTGATCGCAGTCGATCAGGAAGGCGGGCGCGTGCAGCGCTTTCGTCACGGCTTCTCGGAATTACCAGCGCTAGCCCGCCTCGGCGAGCGCTATGCGCGCGATGCGCCAGGGGCGCTGGCACGGGCCGCCGATTGCGCATGGCTGATGGCCAGCGAATTGCGCGCAGTCGGCGTCGATTTCAGTTTCGCGCCGGTGCTCGATCTGCGTACCTCGCGCAGCGCCGTGATTGGCGATCGCGCCCTGCATGACGACCCACAGGTGGTGGCGCGGCTGGCGCGGGTTTATATCGCGGCCCTGCATCGCGCCGGCATGGCAGCGGTCGGCAAGCATTTCCCCGGCCATGGTTGCGTGGCCGCCGATTCTCATCACGAACTGCCGATCGACGATCGCGACTTTTCAGATCTTGAACACCGCGATCTGGTGCCGTTTCGCGCCGCCGTGGCGGCGGGCATCGAAGGCATCATGACCGCCCACATCCTCTATCCGCAGGTGGATAAGCACGTAGCGGGTTATTCGCGCTATTGGATCAAGGAAGTGCTGCGATTAGAGATGGGCTTCAGCGGTACAGTGTTCAGTGACGACCTGAGCATGGCCGGCGCCGATCTCGGTGCGAGTTATGGCGAGCGCGCTCATCAGGCGCTGGCTGCGGGCTGCGATGTGCTGTTGATCTGCAACCATCGTCCTGGCGTCATCGAAGTGCTCGACGCGTTGCCGGTCGAACCCTATCCCCAAACCCAGGTGCGGCTCATGCGTATGCACGGCCGCGGCGGCGCACCGAATCTCGCGAGCCTGCGTGAGCACGCCGAGTGGCAAGCGGTGGCGGCGCGGGTGCGCGATCTGGAACCGGATCCGCAACTCGATCTCGACGACGACAATGTGCTGGCCTGAATGTGCGCGCGCCATCGCCGCGTTGTTGTGGGTCTGGGCAGCGGCGCCGCAGGCCGCTGAACTGAGCTGTGCGCCCCTGCGTCGTGCCGCACCGCTCGATCAAGCGCAAGTCGAACATGGCCACGGCCTGTTGTGGCGCGTAAGCGGCACACCGGCCGGCACGAGCTATGTGCTCGGCACCATGCACGTCGCCGCACCGCGCGTGATGAAAGTGATGGACGCAGTGCAGACACAATTCGCAGCCAGCGGCGTTTTTGCGCTGGAAGTGCTACTCGACGACACCGCCATGCAGAAGCTGGGCAGCGCGATGTTCTACCGCGACGGCCGGCGTCTGTCGAACATCGTCGATGATGGCTTGTTCGCAGCTATCGCGCGCCATCTGGCTGCCTACGGCGTGAGTGAAGCGATGGCTGAAATGATGAAACCCTGGGCCGCCTTCACCACCATGAGCATGCCGGTCGGTGCCACTGCCCTACCGCTTGATCTGCAACTGATGAGTGCTGCCCGTAAGGCCGGCAAGGACGTGCTCGGTTTGGAAAGCATAGTCGAGCAGCTTGCCGTATTCGAAAGCGTGAGTGAGCCCGACCAGGTGGCCATGTTGCGCGAAGTGGTCTGTCATTACGGCACTTTCCAGCAGGAGCTGGGCGAGATGGTCGATGCCTATGTGGCGCGTGACCTGGCTGCCCTGGTCGAGCAGGCGATGCGCTATGAGAGTGTCGAAAAAGACGCCTTCATGGATAAGCTGTTGTGGGCGCGCAATGTGCGCATGGCCGCGCGTATCGCACCGCTGCTCGCTGCCGGACATGCCTTCATCGCCATCGGCGCATTGCATTTGCCCGGCCAACGCGGGGTCTTGCATCTGCTCGAACAGCAGGGCTATCGGGTTGAGGCGGTATACTGAGCGCAGGCGGTGCCTGCCGTTGATAAGAGGTCGGACGTGAAGATTCCCTTCGTCAAAATGCACGGTCTGGGCAATGACTTCGTGCTGCTCGATCAGCGCGCTCGCCATTACGCTCTCTCGCCCGCCCAAATCGCGCGCTTAGCCGATCGCCGTGTCGGCATCGGCTGCGATCAGTTGTTGTCGCTGGAAAGCCCGCGCGCATCCGCCGCCGCAGTGCGTTATCGGGTTTTCAACGCCGATGGCTCCAGCGCCGAACATTGCGGCAATGGCGTACGTTGCGTAGCACGCTATCTGGAACAACGTGGCGAAGCCCGCGCCGGCACGGTGCTGGTCGAGATCGGCGACGAGCTATTCGAACTCAGCTTGCTGGCCGACGGCCAGGTGCGAGTCGACATGGGCCGTCCACGTTTCTCGCCGGCTGACATTCCGCTGCTGGTCAGCAGCGAGGCCGAGCGCTACGCGCTGTCGTTCGAAGGTGAGGCGCGCCATTTCGGCGCAGTCTCGATGGGCAATCCCCACGCAGTCTTCGAGGTCGAGTCCACCGCCACCGCGCCGCTTGCCAGCCTCGGCGCCGCGCTGCAGGACCATGCGCTGTTTCCGCGTCGGGTGAACGTTGGCTTCATGCAGGTGCTGGCGCCGGAGCGCATTCGCCTGCGAGTGTTCGAGCGCGGCGTCGGCGAGACCAATGCCTGCGGCACCGGCGCTTGCGCGGCCGTCGCCATCGGCCGAAGATGGCGCCGGCTCGCGCCCCAGGTAGTAGTCGAACTACGCGGTGGCGAGCTGACTATCGCCTGGGACGGCGACCCGCAGCATGGCCTGTGGATGACTGGGCCGGCCACATTCGTGTTTGAAGGAAGCATCGAACTATGACGCCGACTAGCCAGCCGGACGCGCCGCGCGCTGCACCCGTTGCCGCCAAGGATGTGATCGACTTCCTGCGTGCCGACCCGAGTTTTCTCGAGCATCATCCGCAGTTGTTGAGTGAGCTGAGCGTACCCCATGGCAGCGGCGTAGCCGTGTCGCTGGTCGAGCGTCAGGTCGGCGTGCTGCGTGAGGAGAACGCGCGCCAGAAGAAGCAGTTCGAGGACTTGATTCGTCACGCTCGTTCGAACGAGCTGTTGACCCGTAGGATTCATGTTCTGACCCTGTCACTGATGAATGCGCTCGGTCCACAGGCGATCTTCGCCCGCCTCGAACAGGGCCTGTGCGCCGACTTCGGTGCTGATCGCGTCGCCTGCCTGGTGTTCGCCGAGTCGGCGGCCGTGGATGGCGAGTCGCTGGCGCCTTTCGTCGGCGCGCAAGCGCCAGCCCGCACCGCTTTTGCGCCCATCATCGGCGCCCACAGCTCGGCCTGCGGACCCCTAGCCGCTGCGCAGGCGGCGGTGGTGTTCGATGTCGGCTTCAAGGGTTCGGCGGTGGTCATGCCGCTGATCGGGGGAGACTGGGACGGCGTGATCGTCTGCGCGAGCAACGACCAAGCGCGTTATTGCGCCGACATGGGCACCGAACTGCTCGACTATCTGCGTGACGTCGCGACCTTGGTCATCACCCCTTGGGTGAAACGCAGCCAGCGCGCCTGAACGAAGCGGCGGCGGCCGCACGCCGTGCCGCGCTTGAGGATTTCCTGCGCACGCTGCAGGGACGCTCTACCCATACCATTGCCGCCTATGGGCGCGATCTGGAACAGTTCGTAAGCTGGCTGAATGCCCAAGACATCGCCGACTGGCGCGCTATCGATAGCCACTGCGTGCGTGCCTATGTCGCCGATCGCCATCGCGCCGGCAGCGGTGGTACTTCGCTGGCTCGCGCGCTGTCGAGCCTGCGTGCCTGGTTCCGTCATCTTGCCGCGCGCGGACTCATGGTCGCCAATCCGGCCCAGGGTCTGCGCCCGCCCAAGTCACCGCGCCGGCTGCCCCGTACACTCGACGTCGATCAGGTGCAGCGGGTCTTGGAGCAGGACGGTGAGGGCGTACTGTCGCTGCGCGATCAGGCGATGTGGGAGACGCTTTACTCGTGCGGACTGCGGGTCTCGGAACTGGTGGGATTGAGTCTGGAAGATGTCGATTTACGCAACCGTGAAGCGCGCGTGCTGGGCAAGGGTCGTAAGCAGCGGGTGGTGCCGATTGGGCGCTTCGCGATCGACTTGCTGCAACGCTGGTTGGCGCTGCGCGGCACGCTGTTGAAGGGCGAGGAGTCGGCGCTGTTCGTCAATCATCGCGGCCTGCGCCTCACCACGCGCGGCGTGCAGAAGCGACTCGCCACTTGGTGTCTCGCCCATGGCATCGATATCAAACTGCATCCGCACATGCTGCGCCATTCGTTTGCCTCGCATCTGCTGGAATCGTCGGGCGATCTGCGGGCCGTGCAGGAACTGCTGGGCCACGCCAATATCTCCACCACCCAAATTTATACGCATCTCGATTTCCAGCGTCTCGCCAAGGTCTACGACGAAGCCCATCCCCGCGCCCGGCGACGGCCCAGCTAGCGACCATCGTGTACAATCCAAGCCCCATGTCGAACAAATCCGCTGTTGTGTTACACGGTACTACCATTTTGTCTGTACGCCGCGGGCGTGACGTCGTGATCGGCGGCGACGGCCAGGTTTCGATGGGCGATACCATTCTGAAAGGCAATGCGCGCAAGGTGCGGCGGCTCTATCAGGAGCAGGTCATCGCTGGTTTCGCCGGCGGTACCGCCGACGCCTTCACGCTTTTCGAGCGTTTCGAGGGCAAGCTCGAAGAGCATCGCGGCAATCTGTTGCGCGCAGCGGTCGAACTAGCCAAGGACTGGCGCACTGATCGCATGTTGCGCCGCCTCGAAGCGATGCTGGCGGTGGCCAATCGCGATCATTCGCTGATCATTTCCGGCACGGGTGATGTCATCGAGCCCGAGCACGACATCATCGCCATCGGCTCAGGCGGTGCGTTTGCGCGTGCCGCGGCGCGCGCGCTGCTGGCCGAGACCTCGCTCGGACCCGAAGCCATCGTGCGGCGCGGGCTCGCCATCGCCAGTGAGATCTGTGTCTACACCAACGACCAAGTCACCATCGAAGCGCTGACGGATTGAGTCCGACACCATGGGCACGAGTAATCTCACACCGCAGGAAATCGTCGAACAGCTCGACAAACACATCGTCGGCCAGGCGGATGCCAAGCGTGCGGTCGCCATTGCGCTGCGCAACCGCTGGCGGCGTGCCCAGGTCGAGCCCATCTTGCGTAATGAAATCACGCCCAAGAATATCCTCATGATCGGCCCGACTGGGGTCGGCAAGACCGAGATCGCGCGCCGCCTGGCGCGTCTTGCTGGCGCGCCCTTCATCAAGATTGAAGCGACCAAGTTCACTGAGGTCGGCTACGTCGGCCGCGACGTCGATTCGATCATTCGTGACCTGGCCGACATTGCTGTCAACATGGAACGCGAGACCGCCATGGCACAGTTCCACGCCCAGGCCGAGGAGGCCGCCGAAGAGCGCATCCTCGACGTGCTGCTGCCTGGCCCGCGTACCGTCGGCGAGACCGCGCCCGAGGACAAATCGGCGACTCGCCAGCGGTTTCGCAAGATGTTGCGCGAGGGCACCCTCGAAGATCGCGAGATCGAAATCGAAGTCAACGCGGCCAGTCCGGGGGTTGAGATCATGGCCCCACCGGGCATGGAAGAAATGACCAACCAGCTGCGCGGCATGTTCCAGAATCTGGGCCAGGGTCGTAAGCGCAGCCGGCGTGTGCAGATTTCTAATGCGCGCAAGATGCTGATCGAAGAAGAGGCCGCCAAATTCATCAACGAGGAAGACATCCGCGCCCGCGCGCTCGACAACCTCGAACAGAACGGCATCGTGTTCCTGGATGAAATCGACAAAGTCGCGCGGCGCTCCGATACCCACGGCCTGGACGTCTCGCGCGAAGGTGTGCAGCGCGATCTGCTGCCGCTGGTGGAGGGCTGTTCAATCAGCACCAAGCACGGCATGGTCAAGACCGATCACGTGCTGTTCATCGCCAGCGGTGCGTTCCATTTCGCCAAGCCGTCGGATCTGATCCCGGAACTGCAGGGGCGTTTGCCCAATCGCGTCGAACTCTTGCCGCTGACGGTCGATGATTTCATCCGCATCCTGACCGAGCCTGATGCGTCGCTGACGCGCCAGTACAAGGCGCTGCTCGCGACCGAGAATGTCGAACTGGAATTCACCGCCGATGGCGTCGCGCGACTCGCTGAGATCGCCTGCTCGATCAACGAGCGCAGCGAGAATATCGGCGCGCGTCGTCTGCATACCGTGATGGAGAAATTGCTCGAAGCGGTGTCCTTCACCGCGCCCGGGCTGGAAGGTCAGCATCTCACTATCGACGCTGATTACGTCAATCGCCACATCGGACGTCTGGTAGCAGACGACAACCTCGCCAAGTACATCCTCTGATATGGCTAGCCACTCACCGACCGACATCAAGCTCCATCAACGCTCGCGCCAGCTCGAAGTGAGCTTTGACGATGGCCACTGCTTTACGCTGTCTTGCGAATACCTGCGCGTGTATTCCCCGTCGGCCGATGTGCGCGGGCACAGTCCCGAGCAGGCTGTGCTGCAGCTCGGTAAAGAGCAGGTCAACATCAAGGACATCGAGGCGGTCGGCAACTACGCGGTCAAACTGGTGTTCGACGATGGCCACGACACCGGGCTCTACACCTGGGATTATCTCTACGAACTCGGCACGCGCCACACTGAATACTGGCGTCGCTACCTCGCCGCGTTGTCCGCCGCCGGTGTCGAACGGGTTGTCGATGGCGGCTGAACCGCCGATGGACGGGCCGGGCGAAGGCGCGAGCCTGTTCGGTTACGAGCGCGTCCAGCCAGCGGTCAAGACCGCACGGGTCAAGCGGGTGTTCGACGCTGTCAGCCCGCGTTACGACCTCATGAACGATTTGATGTCGGCGGGCTTGCATCGTCTGTGGAAGCGCTTCGCGGTCGACCTGTTGAAGCTGCGCCCTGGCCATGTGGTGCTCGACCTCGCCGGCGGTACCGGTGATATCGCGCGTCTGCTGGCGCAGCGCTTTCCCGGCCAGAACCGCGTCCTGGTCAGTGACATCAATGCGCAAATGCTGTGGCGGGGTCGCGATCGCGCGCTCGACGCAGGCCTCGCCAGCGGTCTCGAATACGTGCAGGGCAATGCCGAGGCCTTACCCTTTGCCAGCGCCAGCATAGACCGCGTGATCATGGGCTTCGGCCTGCGTAACGTCACCCACAAACACCAAGCGCTGGCCGAGATCGCACGCGTGCTCAGGCCCGGCGGTCGAGTCGCGGTGCTTGAGTTCTCGACCGTCAAGACGCCGCTGCTCGCGCGCGTCTATGATTTCTATTCCTTTCAGGCCCTGCCGCGTCTTGGCCAGTGGGTCACCGGCGACGGCGACAGTTATCGCTATCTTGCCGAGTCGATCCGCGTGCATCCCGATCAAGAGGCGCTCAAATTCATGCTGGAGCGCGCGGGTTTCGAGGGCGTGCGCTATTTCAACCTGCTGGCGGGTATCGTGGCCGTCCACGTCGGCTGGAAGGCCTGAGATGGGCGAAGGTGCACGCCAGGGCGGTGGGGCCGAGCTTACCGATCCTCTGTTGGCGCGACTGGAACAGGTCTTGTCGCTCGCCGTGTCGCGTCTGATCAACACCAATGCCGACACGGCGGCGCGGCTCGCGGCCCTCGAAGGCTGTGTGATCGAAGTCGCATTGCGCGATAGTGCACGCAGTGTCTTTGCGCTGCCGGGCGCCCATGGCGTGCAGCTGCGGCGTCGCCATGACGGACCGGTGGCGGTCAAGGTCAGCGGTCGCGTTGCCGATTTCATCGCCTATGCTCGCGCCAGCCGGCGCGGCGATTCGCTGGGTGCCGGACGTATTGAGATCGCCGGTGACCTGGCCGTCGCACAACAGGTGCAGGCCTTGCTCGCTGAACTGAAAATCGATTGGGAAGAACTGCTCTCGCGCGCCATCGGCGACGTGCCCGCCCATCAGGTCGGTCGCGCCGCGCGGGCAGTGTTCGCGCTGGGTCGTGAAGTGCTCGCCAAGCTTGAGCGCGATGCGGCCGACTATCTCAAGCACGAGAGCCAGCTGGTGCCCCGGCGCCAGGACCTCGAACAGTTTGGCCGCGCGGTGTTCATGCTGGCCGACGATGTCGAACGCCTTGAGGCACGCTGGAAGCGTGTGTGTGAACGCCAGCGCCAAATATGATCTTGGTGCCGCAATTCCTGCGTGTGCTGGCCATTGCGCGTGTGCTGATCCGGCATGGTTTCGACGAACTCATTTTCTCGACGCCGATGTTCGCGCCCTTCGGTTTCATCCTCTATCTGCTGCCGTGGAACTGGCGTCGCCGTCAGTATTTGCCACGGGCGCAACGCTCGCGTGCGGTACTCGAAGATCTCGGGCCCTTGTTCGTCAAGTTCGGACAGATCCTCTCCACCCGCCGCGATCTATTGAACGACGAATTCGCCGGCGAATTGGCCAAGCTTCAGGATCACGTGCCGCCCTTTCCCGGCGCCCAGGCACGTGCCATCGTCGAACGTGCCTACGGTTATCCACTGGACCGCGTGTTTGCGCTGTTCGACGAGACGCCGTTGGCCTCGGCGTCCATCGCCCAGGTGCATGCCGCTCGTCTGCTCGACGGGCACGAGGTCATCGTCAAGGTCGTGCGACCTAACCTGCGGCACACCATCGCCCAGGACATCAAGCTCATGTATATGCTGGCTGACGCCGCCGAACGCCTGTGGGCACGCGGCCGGCTGCTCAGACCTAGCGTGGTGGTGGCGGAGTTCGAGAAGACCCTGATCGATGAATTGGACATGATGCGTGAAGCCGCCAACTGCTCGCAGCTGCGACGCAATTTTGCCAACTCGGATCGGATGTACGTGCCGGAAGTATTCTGGGACCACACCCGTGAGAACGTATTGGTGATGGAACGTGTTGCGGGTCTGCACATTACCGACACTGACGGGCTGCGACGCGCGGGTGTCGATCTCAAGATACTCGCCGAACGCGGTGTTGAAATTTTCTTCACCCAAGTGTTTCGCGATCATTTCTTCCATGCCGACGTACACCCCGGCAACCTGTTCATCCTGCCCGGCGAGAACGGCGAAGGGCCGCGTTATGCGCCCGTCGACTTCGGCATTATGGGATCCTTGAGCGAATTCGATCAGCGCTATCTGGCGGAGAATTTCTCGGCGTTTCTCGATCGCAATTATCGGCGCGTGGCCGAATTGCACGTCGAGTCGGGCTGGGTGCCCAGCCATACGCGGGTCGACGAATTCGAATTTGCGATCCGTGCGGTATGCGAACCGATCTTCGATCGCCCCATGAAGGACATCTCGGTCGGCAATCTGCTGCTGCGCCTGTTCCAGACCGCACAGCGCTTTGAAATGGAAATCCTGCCGCAGTTGTTGCTCCTGCAAAAGACCATGGTCAATGTCGAGGGTATCGGCCGCCAACTTTATCCGGAGCTCGACCTGTGGCGCGCGGCGCGGCCGTCGCTGGAGAAATTCATGCTGGAGCGGGTCGGCGTGCGGCGCCTGTTCGGCGCCTTCAAGGCCAGTGTGCCCTATTGGGTCGACAGGCTACCGGAGCTGCCGATGTTGACCTTCGAGGTGCTGGATCAATTGAAGAGCGGGCGACTCAAGGTGCAAACCAATGATCCCAAGCTCGACGAGATCCGCCTTGAGATCCGCAGCCTGCAGCGGCGCCTGGTGCTCGCCCTGGTCGCGGTCGGCTGCGTGGTATGCGCAGCCATTGTCTTGTCGGTGAAAGGATCGGCGACGACCCAGCTTGGACCGCTGCCGCTGGGCGTGTGGCTGATCGGCGCACTGGGCGCGATCGCCGGCTTCGCGTCGCTCAAAAGCGGCACGCGCCGCCGGCGTTAGCTGCGCCGTTCGCGCGCGCCTCAGGGCGCCGCGCCGCGCCGCTTGTCGCTGAACATGGCCATACCCTTCAGCATGTTCAGCGCTTCGTACAATTCGTAATCGCGTTCCGCCAGCGGCCCCTTGTCGGCGGCGTCCTTGTCGTCATCCTTGGCTTTGTTCAATTTTTGCTTGTCGGGCGATTCGATCGGGGGCTGGTCCTTGTCCGTGACCGGATTGGCCAGGTGACGGCTCAGATCTGCTTCCTTGACGGCATCGGTGCCCGCGCTCTTGATCGAGGAGATCTTGACCTTGTCGATGACGATGTCGGGCTTGATACCTTCGGCCTGGATGGAGCGACCGTTGGGCGTGAAATAACGCGCGGTGGTGAGCTTGAGCGCCGATCGGTTGTTCATCGGCAGGATGGTCTGTACCGAACCCTTGCCGAAACTACGGCGCCCCATGATCAGCGCCCGACCACTGTCTTGCAGCGCGCCGGCCACGATCTCGGAAGCCGAGGCCGAGCCTTCGTTGATCAAGACTATCAGCGGCGCACCGTTCAGCGCGTCCGGCGGCTTGGCCGAGAACTCGAGTTTGGAATCAGGCACGCGGCCATCGGTGTAAACGATACGGCCAGATTCGAGGAAGGTATCGGCTATCGATACCGCGGCGCCGAGGATGCCGCCGGGGTTGTTGCGCAGGTCGAGCACGAGACCCTTCAGTTTGTCGCCGGCCTGCTGTTTGAGCTCACCGACTTGCTTCAGTACGTCGTCGCCGGTCGCGGCCTGGAATTGTGAGACGCGGACATAACCGTAGCCGGGTTCCAGCATGCGACTGCGCACGCTCGCGACCTTGATCAGTGCGCGCGTGAGTTTGAACACCAGCGGTTTCGGTTCCCCTTCGCGTACCACGGTCAGAGTGATATCGCTGCCGGGTTTGCCGCGCATCTTTTTCACGGCGTCGTTGATCGCCATGCCTTTCACCAGCATCTCGTCGAGTTTGACGATGGTGTCGCCGGCCTGCACGCCGGCCTGCTGAGCCGGCGTGTCGTCGATAGGCGAGATGACCTTGATGAAACCTTCCTCCATGCCGACCTCAATACCCAATCCGCCGAATTCGCCGGAGGTTCCCTCTTGCAGATCGGTGAAGTCATCGGCGTCGAGATAGGAAGAATGGGGGTCGAGTCCTGACAGCATGCCGCGCATGGCATTTTCAAAGAGGGTCTTGTCGTCGATGGCCTCGACGTAATCGCTCTTGATCTTGTGCAGGACCTCGACCATTACGCGAATGTCTTCGACCGGGATCGCGTCGGCAGGCGCGGGCGTCACGGCTGCTTTATGGGCGTCGCTCTCCGCGACGACGTCATGGTCTGCGGCGGGAGTCGCCTGGGCCGGCGGTGGGCTCGTTGGGATCGTGATCGGGGCGGGCTTGGTGGGCGCCACGCTGGTGCCATCCTCAGCAAACGCGGACAGTGCGAACAGGGCGCTTAGAGCTAAGGTCGAAAGCGCGCGGCGCGCGTTTAACTTCTGCATGGAGAGGAGTCGCTCATGGTTCTTTCGTCGGTATGAGGGCGGCGAGGCCAGCGAGTTCCGGGCCCATCCGCTGCGATTTTGCAGCATACCGGCAGCCAGCCTGAGGGGCTAGAGTAGCGGCCCGCGCGCGGGCCGGGAATTAGCCGGCGTGCTGGTTGCGATCGCGCAGGACGACCAGTGGCCGACCGGTCATCTCGCGCGGAATCTCGATATCCATCAACGCCAGCATGGTCGGCGCGATGTCGACGAGGCTGCCATCATCGGCCATTTCGGCGTCGCGCCCGATGTAAATAAGCGGCACGAGGTTACTGGTATGGGCGGTGTGCGGAGTGTGCGTGCCGTGATCGTGATCCGTCTCGCGCATCTTCTCGGCGTTGCCGTGGTCGGCGGTGATCAGAACATCCACGCCGTGGGCACGGGCGGCCGTGAGCACGCGCCCCAGACAGCCATCCAGCACCTCGATGCACTCGACAGTGGCGGCGAAGTTGCCGGTGTGGCCGACCATGTCGGCATTGGCGAAGTTGCATATGACGGTGTCATAGGAGTCGCTGTTGAGCGCGGCTATCAACTTGTCCGCCACAACGCTGGCGCTCATGGCCGGCGCGAGATCGTAAGTCGCGACATTGGGTGAGGGCACCATGATGCGATCCTCACCCTTGAAGACCTGCTCTTCGCCACCGTTGAAGAAGAAGGTCACATGCGCGTATTTCTCGGTCTCGGCAATACGCAACTGGCGCAGGCCGTGCTGTTCGATGACGGCGCCGAAGGTATTGGTCAGATTGGAAGAGTCATAGGCGACCGGCAGCGGAAATTGTTCGCTGTAGTTAGTCATACATACGAAGTCGCCCAGTAGCGGCACGCGCGCGCGCACGAACTGGTTGAAGTCTGGTGCAGTCAGGGCACTGGTCAACTGGCGGGCGCGGTCGGCACGGAAGTTCGCGAACACCACCACGTCACCGTCGGTGATCCGATGGCATTTCTGGCCCGGCGCCGCGATGACGCTGGCCTGGACGAATTCGTCGGTTTCATTGCGTGCATAGGCGAGATCGAGGGCGGCGAGCGCGCTCGGCGCGCTGAACGGCGCGCGTCCATCTACCAGCAAATCGTAGGCCGGTGCGACCCGTTCCCACTTATTGTTGCGGTCCATGGCGAAATAGCGACCGATGATCGAGGCGACCCGTGCGTTGCCCAATTTGTGACCCTGCTCTTCGAGGCGTCGCAGGGTCGCAGCCGCGCTTTGCGGCGGCGTGTCGCGGCCGTCGAGGAAGGCGTGGACATAAATCTGTTTGACGCCGTTGCTATGGGCGAGATCCATGAGCGCGAGAATGTGATCTTCGTGGCTGTGGACGCCACCCGGCGAAGCCAGCCCGAGGATGTGCATGGCGCGGTCGGTATCGGCGGCTTGGCGACAAGCGTTCAAGAGCACCGGATTGCGCGCGAACTCGCCACTGGCGATGGCCTTGCCGATGCGCGAAAAGTCCTGGTCGATGAGGCGCCCAGCGCCGATGTGCATGTGGCCGACTTCAGAGTTGCCCATCTGCTGATCGGGCAGGCCAACGTCGGTGCCGGCGCAGCGGATGAGGCCATGCGGGTAGTGCGACCAAAGGTGATCCCAGACCGGCGTGCGGGCAGCGAGGATGGCGTTGTACGCAGTGTCCTCGCTATAGCCCCAGCCATCGA
>JANLSI010000491.1:0-5238 GCA_031362345.1 Pseudomonadota bacterium | reverse complement strand
TGCTCGGTCAGTCAGATGTTGTCGTAGCCGAGCTCTTGCCGTGTTTGATCTGTTTCAAGATCTGTTCGTAGAAGTCTGGAAACGGCCGCCGCCATTTCACCGGATTGCGAAAATCTTCCATAAAGCCGAAGCGCATGAGTTGGTCCCCCTGGATTGCGTGGCATGAGTGCCCAGGGGATTGTCGGCGCAGTGCCGGCGGGCGGCAAGGGTAGGCGTAGCCTAGCGCGATGGCGTGTCGCAAGCCGCGACACGCCGAGCACGGCCAGGGATCAGAATGAGCGCGGCAGACCCAGAACGCGTTCGCCGATGAAGTTCAGGATCATTTCGCGGCTGACCGGCGCGATACGCGGAATCATCATTTCGCGAAAATAGCGTTCGACGTGGTATTCCTTGGCATAGCCCATGCCGCCATGGGTTAACACGGCGGTCTCGCAGGCGCGAAAACCGGCCTCGGCGGCCAGATATTTGGCGGCATTGGCCTGCGCACCGCATTCCTCCTCGGCGTCGTAGCGCGCGGCGGCATCGAACACCATCAGATTGGCGGCCTCAAGTTCCATCCAGTTGCGCGCCAGCGGATGCTGGATGCCTTGGTTCATGCCGATCGGACGGCCGAATACTTCGCGCTGGTTGGCGTAATCGACGGCGCGCTTGAGCGCCGCGCGGCCGAGCCCCACTGCTTCGGCCGCCAGCAGCACGCGTTCTGGATTCAGACCGTGCAGGATGTAATGGAAGCCTTTGCCTTCTTCACCGATCAAGTCCTCATGCGGCACCGGCATGCCATCGTAGAACACTGCGTTGGAGTCCACCGCGCTGCGTCCCATCTTGTGGATTTCGCGGATCTCCACATAGTCGCGATTCAGGTCGGTGTAGAACAGCGACAGTCCCTCGGTCTTCTTCTTGACCTCGTTGCGCGCCGTGGTGCGTGCCAGCAGCAGCACCTTGTTGGCGCGCTGCGCCATGGATGTCCAATGCTTCTGACCGTGGATGACATAGCCGTCGCCGCTGCGCTCAGCACGGACTTGCAAATTGGTAGTGTCGAGGCCGGCGTTCGGTTCGGTGACGCCGAAACAGGCCGATTCTTCGCCCTTTATCAGCGGCGGTAACATGCGGCGCTTCTGCTCATCGGTACCGAACACCACCACTGGATTCAGGCCGAAGAGGTTGAGATGGATGGCCGACGCGCCGCTGAAACCGGCGCCCGATTCCGCCACGGCCTGCATCATGATCGAGGCCTCGGTGATGCCGAGCCCGCTGCCGCCATAGACTTCCGGCATGGCGATGCCGAACCAGCCGGCATCGCACACCGCGTCGACGAATTCCTGGGGGAAACGATGCTGGTCATCGCATTGCAACCAGTAGTCGGCGTCGAAATTTGTGCACAGCTTGGCGATGGCGTCGCGTATAGCGACCTGTTCGTCGGAGAATTTGAAATTCATCGCAGGGTCCTCGCGTAAAGATGCCGCGCTGGCGGTCGCGTCGCAGCGCCGTCACTTGGCAGGGCAGTGATGGCGCCATAATATCAGCCCAACCAGCTCGCGCACCCCGCATCGGAACTCCGCGTCCCGAGCGCGCCTTTGGCGCAACGCCTGCCACTTCATTGAAACGGACCTAGCCCATGGCTGACTACCTGCTGACACCAGCCGACGAGCTGACCCATAAACCTGGGGAAGAGCGCCATTTCAACGAATCGGTCTACACCAATGCGTTTGACCACCAGCGCCGGTTCGGCGGCTGGATCCGGCTCGGCAATCGTGCCAACGAAGGCTATGCCGAACTCGCCGTGTGCCTGTTCCTGCCCGATGGACGCATGGCCTGTCAGTTTTTGCGGCCGTCGATCGATAACAACGAGCGTTTCGACGCGGGCGGCATGACGTATACCGTTGAGCGTGCCCACGAGTGCGTCGTGATGCGCTATCAGGGCGAGGTCATGCTGGTCGAGGATCGCGACTGGTTGCGCAAGCCCAAGCTCATGTTTGAGCGCGCGCCACGCAGCCCTTGTGAACTTGAATGGCGCCACACCGGCTGCTCGCCGATTTACGGCGGCGCGCCTGCCAGCCCAGCCCAGCAGACCATGTTCGGGCGTGATTTTTCCCTGGGGCATTTCAACCAGCACACCGCAGTGGCCTCGCGGCTGCGCATCGGTGACGAGAATTACGACTTCGATGGCTACGGCTGGCGCGACCATTCGTGGGGGCCGCGGCTGTGGCAGAACATTCTCTTTGACCGCGGCTTCTATGTGAGCTTCGGACCCGATCGCGGCTTTACCCTCCTGAAGATAGCCAACCAGGACGGCCTGGTGCGGCGAGCGGGCGTGTTGTTCGTCGACGGCCGTTACGAGACCATCACCGATCTCGACGTGTTCACGGAGTGGGACGCCGACAAGGATCCCACCGCCGTCATCCTGACCGCGCGCAGCGCCAGCCATAGCGCCGTCATCCATGGCCGGGTGTTGAATTGCGCGCCGCTCAGCAATCGTCGTCAGATTGGCGATGCGGTGATGAACTCGCGCATCGCCGAGGCCTTTACCGAATTCGAATGGGACGGCCGGCGCGGTTATGGCATGACCGAGTATGTCGAGCGTCTGAATGATGGCGTGCCGGTCGCCTGGCCATTGTGAACGCCGCCGGCCTTTAATTTTTCGAGGAAGCATTTCATGCAAGCGCAAGACTTTCGCCTGACACCGAACGACGAGTTCAATCACACGCCGAGCGCCGATAATAATTTCAACGAATCGGTCTATGTCAACGGCTTCGATCCACACCAGCGCTGCGGCGGCTGGATGCGAATTGGTAACCGCGCCAACGAGGGCTATGCCGAGGCGCAAGTTTGTCTGTACCTGCCCGATGGTCGCCTGGCGGTGCAGTTCCAACGCCCGGATATCAGCCATAACAATGCCTTTGCCGCCGGCGGTCTCAGCTACACCGTGCACGAGCCCTATCGCCACGTCAGCATGCGTTATCAGGGTGCTCTGCTGGTGCTGGACGATCCCGACATGCTGCGCGATGCACGCCGGCTGTTCGCCGAAGCGCCGCGCACCCAGGGCGTGGTCGAGTTCGACCTGACCGGCGTTTCGCCGGTACACGGTGGCGAGCCGACGCGCGACGATCAAGAGACCATGTACGGCCGCGATTTCTCCTTCGGCCATTTCAACCAGCACACCCGCACGGTCGGCCGCATGGACATCGGCGGCGAGATTTTCACCTTCGATAGTTACGGCTGGCGCGATCATTCCTGGGGGCCACGTTTCTGGACCAATATCTATTTCTACCGCCTGTTCATCGCCAACTTCGGTCCTGATCGTGGCTTGATGCTGCTCAAGATCACCGGCCGCGATGGCGTCACGCGACGCTGCGGCGTGCTGCAGTTCGACGGCGACTACGAGGACATCACTGACCTCGACGTCTATACCGAGTGGACCGCGCGCAAAGATCCGAAGGCTATCCGTCTCGGCGTGCGCACCGCCAAGCGCGCGGTACAGCTCGAAGGCGAAGTCATCCAGATGGCGCCGCTGAGTAATCGTCGAAAAATTGGCGACCAAGTGCTGTCCTCGCGCATCGCCGAAGGCTTGACCCTATGGACCTGGGGCGATCGCACCGGCATCGGCGTAACCGAATACATCGAATTGCTGGAGGACGGGCAGCCGGTCGGCTATCCGCTGTAGGTCGCAGGGCAGCCCATGAGCACGAAGACAGCGGTGGCCGATGAGCTCACGGTCATTATCGAGCGACTGCGAATTGCGGTGCGCCGGCGTTTCGGCCCGACGGTGGACATCGACAATATCGACATCGCCACGCTCGGTGGCTCGAACCGCACCGTGCTATTCGATCTGAACGATGGCGGTGTGCGCCAGCGGCTGGTGTTCCGCCAGGAAAACTACACCATGAAATACACGCCGTTTCTGTCGCCGGAACAGCAATGGCCCTTGTTGCAAGTGGCCTTCGCCCATGGCCTGCCGGTGCCCGAACCGATCTTCAAGCTGGAGCCGGAGGATGAACTGGGGCGCGGCTATGTGGTGCGCTTTGTCGCAGGGGAGACCTTGCCCAAGCGCTTGCTGACGGAGCCGGCCTTTGCGCCGGCCCGGTCGGTGTTCGTGTCGCAGGCCGCCGCACTGTTGGCGCGCTTACATGCCATCGACATCGGCGAAGTGAGCGTGCTCGACGAGGTGCGCGACAGCATCGACCCGCTGATGGCGCAGCGCGAACACTACGAAGCCTATGGGGAATCCCACCCGGCTCTGGAATATGCCTTCCGCTGGCTGCAGGAGCGTCGCCCCGCCGCGCCGGCGCGGGTGTTCCTGCACGGCGATTTTCGTACGGGCAACATGATGGTCGATCCGCAACTCGGCCTGCGCGCGCTGCTCGATTGGGAATGTGCCCACATCGGCGCGCCCGAGGAAGAGTTCGGCTGGTTTTGTACCCGTTCCTGGCGCTTTGGCAATATCGACAAACCGGCCGGCGGCTTCGGCTCGCGAGAGGCCTTGTTCAACGCCTACGAGGCGGCCGGCGGCCGCGCTGTCGATCGTGCCGCCGTGCGCTGGTGGGAGATCTACGGCCTATTGCGTTGGGCCTTGTACAACGTCATGCAGATCTATGGACATGTGCACGGAGGACGGCGCTCGCCGGCGTTCGCCGCCTGTGGTCGCAATACCGCATTCATCGAATACGACATGCTCATGACCATCATGGGCAAGTTCGACTGAGGATAAGTCCATGGCACACGATTGGCCGTCGTTACCGGAATTGATCAATACCGTGCGCGAGTACATCGACGACCTGACACCCCGTCTGCAGGGCATGGATCGCTATCACGCCTTGTGCTCGCTGCAGTTGCTGGATGTGGTCCAGCGCGAGCTGCATGAATGGACGCCGCGCGAGACGCCCGATGACGCACGCCTGCGCGCGCTCGGTGATCTGGGTCCTGAGGTGCCGCGCGACGAACTGACGGCGCGCTTGAGCGCGCAGATTCATGCGGGCAAATTCGACCAGCGCATGGCGGAACTTGAGCGCGCCATGCTCGAACATGTGATGGCCAAGGTGCGGGTCACCAAGCCGGGCTTGCTGGCCGCCGAACATCGCGAACCCTGAGCGCAACACGCAGCGCAATTGAGAGGACTATCATGCCGGACCCAGTTATCGCCTTCAGTATCGCCGACGGCATTGCGCGCATCATCATCGATGACGCCGCGCGCCATAACGTCGTCGGCGCGCAATTCACCCGGGAACTGGCGCGCGCCGCCAT
>JANLSI010000150.1:0-2610 GCA_031362345.1 Pseudomonadota bacterium | reverse complement strand
GCCGAAAAGATCAAGGCCGCTGACATCAAGTCGGTCGCCATCGCTTTCATCAATTCCTATGTCAACGCCGCGCACGAGAACCAGATGCGCGACATCGTATTGGAAGTCAACCCTGGCATTTACTGCGTGACCTCGGCCGACACCCGGCCGGTGTTCCGCGAGCATGGCCGTTTCGTCACTACCGCCATTCGCGCCGCAACCATGCCGGTCCTGGAGCGCTACTTCCAGCGCTTGGAAACGAGTCTCAAGGACGCTGGCTTTGGCGGGCGTTTGCTGATCCTCAAGAGTAGCGGTGGCATCACCGGCGTCGACTATGCCAAGCAACATCCGGAAGAGTTGATCGAATCCGGCCCGGCCGGTGGCGTGGCCTATGCGGCCTACCTATCGGCGTTGAAGGGCGATTGTCCGAACATCATTCATACCGATGTAGGCGGTACCAGCTTCGATGTCTCCATCGTCGAGAACGGCAAGGGCCTGGTCACCCGCGATCACGAAATTGAATGGGAGATCCCGGTCATCGTGCCGATGCTCGACATCCACAGTGTGGGTGCCGGCGGTGGCTCGATCGGCTGGGTGGACGAGGGCGGCTCACTGCGCGTCGGCCCCCACAGTGCGGGCTCGGAGCCAGGGCCGGTGTGCTATGGCCGTGGCGGTACGCTGCCGACGATTACCGACGCCAATCTGTTGCTCGGGCGTATTGAACCGACGCTCGGCGGCAAAATGCAGCTCGACCGCGCGGCGGCCGCAGCCGCCATGGAACGCCTGGCCGAAGCATTCGGCCTGTCGGCTATCGAGACCGCTGACGGCATGATCCGCATCGGCTGCGAGAACATGGCCCAGGCGGTAAAAAAAGTCCTCGTCGCCCGGGGTCGCGACCCACGCGACTTTATCCTCGCCAGCTTCGGTGGGGCGGGCGCCATGCATGCCTGCTTCGTCGCCGACTCCATGAATATCCCGCGCATCATCGTGCCCCGCGAAGCCGGTGTAGCGTCGGCCTTTGGCGCGACTGCGATGGATCTGCGCCACGACCTCGAGGCCTTTTATTTTTCGCCGGTGGCGGCGGCCGAGGTCGCCACCATCAATCGCATGTACGAGCAATTGGAGAATGACGCCATCGCCCTGCTTGAGGCCGACGGCGTGACGGCCGCCGACGTGTTGCTCAGCCGCTCGGCGCAGATGCGCTATGTAGGCCAGAGCTACGAGGTGGAGACCCCCATGCCGTCGGGTCGGCTGACGGCGGGCGACCTGCCGGCCATCGCCACCAATTTCCACAAGTACCATGAGATGGAGTTCGGCGTGAGCTCCGACGACTTCGCGCCGGCTATCGTCTCGCTGGGCGTGACGGCGGTCGGCAAGACCGCGCGTCCGCCGGCGCGCAAGATCGATAGCGCCGGTCGCGAGCCCATCAAGGGTCGTCGCCCGGTCTATTTTGACCGTGCCTGGCACGCGAGTAATATCTACGACGGCCACGCGCTGGGCGAAGGGGCCACGGTCCAAGGGCCCTGCATCGTAGAATTCGAGCACGCCTGCGCGGTGCTGCCGCCGAATGCGTCCGGCACCGTCGACGCCTATGGCAACATGATGATCGATCTCTGCTGAGCAGTCGTTATCACGACCCAAGGAGCTCCCGATGGACAAGAAAGTACAAGTCGATACCGCCGTCATCGATCAGACCCAGGTCGATCCGATCACCTTCGAGGTCTTGCGCAGCGTTTTTGAGTACGCGAGCGAGCGCATGTCGACCGTCCTCAAGCGTGCCTCGTTCTCGCCTATCCTGGCGGACATGGTCGATTTCTCCAATGCGATTTATGACTACGAGTGCAAGCTGCTCTCGCAGGCCGCCAATTGCCCGATCCATCTGGCCGCGATGAAGTTCAGCGCCGAGGCCATCATCGAGCAGTATCCGCTGTCCGGCATGCAGCCGGGCGATGTCTATGTGTTGAACGATCCCTACAAGGGCGGTACGCACATCAATGACATGACCTTCCTGTGTCCGATTTTCTTCGACGCAGAGATCATCGCCTTTGGCGTCAGTCGTGGACATTGGATGGACCTCGGTGGTGGCGCTGCCGGCGGTCAGGCTTTCGCTGGCACCCATATTGCTGGCGAAGGTCTGCGCCTGCCGCCCCTGAAACTCTACGAGGCTGGTAAGGTGCGCGAGGACTTGCTCGCCATCATCATGAATAACACCCGCACGCCGTTCTACGTCAAGGGCGACACCCAGGCCCACGTCGGTGCGCTCAAGGCTGCGCAACAGGAACTGGAGCGCGCGGCGGAGAAATACGGTATGGCGACGCTTAAAGCTGCCATGAAGCAGCTGCAGGAATATACGGAAAGGATAGTGCGCAAGGCCATCACCGACATGCCGGACGGCGAATACGAAGCCGAAGAGTACGCTGACACCGATGGCCACTCGGACAAGCCGATTCCGATCAAGGTGAAATTGATCATCAAGGGCTCGGAAATTATTGTTGATTTCGCCGGCACGCCGGGGGTGGTCAAGGGCGCGATCAATTCGCCCTATGCCAATACGGCGTCAGCCACGCTCTATTCCCTGCAGTTCTTCCTTGCCCCCCATGCGCCGCAGAACCAGGGCATGTTCAATCCCAT
>JANLSI010000134.1:0-7900 GCA_031362345.1 Pseudomonadota bacterium | reverse complement strand
CAGACTTCCCCACGCGCCTGGCGCGGCGCGGCGCTCTTGCTCGGTCTGGCCGCAGTGACCCGTAGTGTCGGTCTGCTCGTCGCCGCCGCCCTGTTGCTGGCATGGGCCTGGCGCACGCGCGGTCGAGAGGCGCGTCTGGTGCCGCTGCTTGCCCTCGCGCCAACCGTGGCCTGGCTGCTGATCAAAACCAGCCACGGCTGGCCCGGTAGCTACGCGCACACTCTATTTGCCGACGGCGTGCTGCGGGTAACGGTCGCATTGGTCGCGCAATTGCCGACCAATCTGCACGCGCTGGCCTATCACTTCGTACGCTGTTTCGACTCGCTGAACGGCGCTCACAGTGCGCTGATCCTCGCCACTTTGCTGATCCCTGCCGGGCTTAGCTTCGTGCAACGTCTGCGTCGCGGTGAGGTCGATGCCTGCTATGCCGCGCTCTATCTGCTGGTACTGCTGGTGTGGCCCTACCCCAATCATTTCGCGCGCTTTCTGCTGGTGCTGCTACCACTGTTCTGCGCCTACGCCTGTCTCGGCGTGGCACGGATGCTCGCGCGCGGCGTGCCGGCCGGGCGGTGTCCGTTCGCCAGCGCGGTCACCGCTGGCGTGCTGGTTTTAGTGATGCTGCCGAGCTTGCTGCAAGTACTGCAAAGCATCGCGGCTGCGGCCAGCGCGCAAGAGCGCGTGCATACCCGTATCAGCAGTTGGTATGGCCACGACAGCCTGGCCGATGCACGTGCCTCAACGGCTTTTTCGCTGCGCGTACTGGATGTGATGGCGGTTGTCGGCGAACAACTGCCGCGCGATGCCTGCGTCAGCTCGACCATGGCCGAGGTATTCATGTTGCACGGCCGACGCTTGAGCCGCCCGCCCCCCAGCCAGCGCGCTGAGTTGGCCAGCTTGCAGTCGGCGCTTGTGGCTTGTCCCTATGTATTACTGCTGGGTGCGACCGCTTTCCCAGCCGCAGATTTTCCGCGCTATTACCCCCTGGCGCGGGTCAAGGACGAACTCGCCACCCTCCTCACCGTACCGCTCGATGCGACGCGCCCCGAGCAGCCGCCGCTGGCGGTGCTGACGCGTTATCACGGGCGCGGCGCGACCGCCCACGTGCCGTACCAGAGCGCGCCCCTTGATTGAGCCGACAGCGCGCGTGCGATGGTCGGCAGCGACCTGAAAATCACTATAATGGCGCCCGCTTCACACGCGCATTCAAAGAGGGGACGAGAGCATGGCTGGCTTATATTTCGAAGAATTTGAGGTCGGGCAGATTTTCAAGCATGCGATACACCGCACCTTGACCGAGACCGATAACGTACTGTTCACGGCGATGACCCACAATCCGGCGCGCCTACATCTCGACGAAGAATACTGCCGCAACGAAACCGAATTCGGCCAGCGCATCGTCAATAGCGGCTTCACACTTGCCTTGATGGTCGGCATCAGTGTGCACGACACTACGCTAGGCACGACCGTCGCCAACCTTGGTTGGGATGAAGTACGCTTTCCGGCGCCACTGTTCCACGGCGACACCATCCGCGTCGAATCCGAGGTGCTGGAATTACGCGAAAGCAAATCGCGCCCGCAAAACGGCGTGGTGATCTTTGCCCATCGCGCCTATAACCAGAAGGAACAGCTGGTGGCGGTGTGCAAGCGCTCTGGTCTGATGCTGAGGAAGCCGACATGAGTCTGCGTTCACTGCTCTTCGCGCCGGGCGACAGCGACAAAAAAATGGCCAAGGCCGCTGAGTGCGGCGCCGATTGTGTGATTCTTGATATCGAGGATTCAGTCGCCGCGTCGCGTAAGCCGATTGCGCGCGACATGGTGCGCGACTACTTGCAGGCCGGCACTAATCCCAAGGTCGAATTCTGGGTGCGGGTCAATCCTCTCGATGGTCCCTACGCACTGCACGACATCGCCGCAGTGGTGCCGGCGATGCCCAAGGGCATCATCCTGCCCAAGACCAATAACGCCGACGACCTGGTGCAGGTCGCCCATTTCATCGACGTGCTGGAAGCCGAGCACGGCATTGCGCCGGGCAGCATCGGCATTATTCCGGTCGCCACCGAAACTGCGGCGGCAGTGTTTGGTCTCGGTAGCTACAACAAGTCCACGCCGCGTCTACGCGGTCTGACCTGGGGCGCCGAAGATCTCGGTGCGGCGGTCGGCGCGAGTAGCAATCTCGAAGCCAGTGGCCAGTGGACCTCACCCTATGTGCTGGTGCGCTCGCTGTGTTTGTTTGCAGCCCATGCCTCGGGTGTGCAGGCGGTCGACACCGTGATGGCGGATTTCCGCGATCTGGCCGGCCTTGAGCGCGTGTGTAACGACGCACGACGCGACGGCTTCACCGGCAAGATTGCTATCCACCCCGCCCAGGTGCCGGTCATCAACCAGGCCTTCACGCCGAGCGACGCCGAAGTGGCCCATGCCCAGGCGGTGCTGGCGCTATTCGCGGCCAACCCCGATGCGGGCACCATGCAACTCGATGGCAAGATGATCGACAAACCCCATCAGGTGCAGGCCGAGCGCATCGTCGCTATGGCGGCGCGACTGAAGGGACGTTGAAGCCCACGCGAGACCCGAAATGATAAGCACGCAGCGCGGGAGTAAGACGCAATGAAACCCTGGTCCCAGCACAAGAAATTCCTGACCGTTGACGGCCGCCGCTTAGCCTATGTGGAAATGGGCAGCGGCCGGCCGATGGTGTTTCAACACGGCAACCCGACCTCGTCTTATCTATGGCGTAACATCCTGCCCCAGCTCGCCGACCTCGGGCGCTGTATTGCTATCGATCTGATCGGCATGGGCGATTCGGACAAGCTGCCGGACTCGGGCCCGCAACGCTACACCTTCGCCGAGCACAGCCATTATCTCGATGGCGCCTTTGCTGCTCTAGGTGTCGAGCGTGACATCGTTTTCGTGCTGCACGACTGGGGTACGGCGCTCGGCTTTGACTGGATGCGCCGCCACCCGCAGGGCACGGCTGGCGTTGCGCACATGGAAGGCATCGTTAAACCGCTCAGTTGGGAGGAATGGCCGGCCGCTGCCACGGACATCTTTAAGACTTTCCGCTCGCCGGCTGGCGACGAGGTGGTGTTGAACAAGAACGTATTCGTCGAGAACGTTTTGCCCCGTTCGATGCTGCGCAAACTTTCCGACGAAGAGATGGACGCCTACCGCGCACCGTTCCGCAATCCCGGCGAAGATCGGCGACCGACCTTG
The DNA here is from genome assembly GCA_031362345.1 of Pseudomonadota bacterium. Taxonomy (GTDB): domain Bacteria; phylum Pseudomonadota; class Gammaproteobacteria; genus JADJYF01. The sequence goes on along the minus strand of JANLSI010000134.1, from coordinate 4,687 downwards.
AGCTGGCCGCGCCAGATCCCACTCGCCAATCAGCCCGCCGATGTCTGTGCGCTGGTCGAGGCCTATAGCGCCTATCTCAAGCAGGCGACCATGCCGAAGCTGTTCATCAGCGCCACACCCGGCATGATCATGAATGGCCCGGCGGCCGATGTTGCGCGGAGTTTTCCCAATACCACCGAAGTCACGGTAAGCGGCCTGCATTTCATCCAGGAGGATTCCCCGCACGAAATCGCAGCGGCACTGCGGGCCTGGATCAAGACTTTCTGAAGCGCACGATGATGGATCTGAAGACCCTCATTGCGCTCGGCACGCAGGCCAGTCGCCAGGTGCTGGTCACGCGTGAACTCACCGTCGCCCATGCCTATCCTGGCCTGCCGGAAGTCTATGCGTCGCCGCAGATGATCATGTTGATGGAGATGGCCTGCGCCGATGCGATTGCAACGCTGTTGCCGACAGGGTGGGTATCGGTGGGTGCCCATGTCGACGTCAAACATCTCGCCGCGACGCCAGTCGGCATGACCGTTACCGCCAGCGCACGGGTTATCGAAGTGGCGGAGCGTAGCGTGCGTTTCACGTGCAGTGCGCACGATGGTCTCGATTTGATTGGCGAAGGCTTCCACGTTCGCGCGCCCGTTGCCTTGCATCGTTTTGTCGAAGGGGTGGCGCGTAAAGCCGCCAAGTTTGGAGAACTCCCATGAGCCAGCATCACGACATCACCGGCCGCGTTACCACCCGCAGCCTGCGCCAGATGAAGGCCGACGGCGATAAGATTGCCAGCCTGACCGCCTACGACGCCGCCTTCGCGCGGGTACTGGACGAGGCTGGCATGGACTTTATCCTGGTCGGCGATTCGCTGGGCATGGTGGTGCAGGGCTTGAACACCACCATCCCGGTGACCATGGATGAAATGGTCTATCACACCAAGCTCGTCTCGCGCGGCATCAAACGCGCGATGCTGATGGCGGATATGCCCTTCATGAGCTATGCCTCAGGCGAGGATTGTCTGCGTAACGCCGCGCGCCTCATGAAGGAAGGCGGTGCTGAAATCGTCAAACTGGAATGGGGCGAACTCGAGATCGACATGGTCGCGCGCCTCACCGAATGCGGTATTCCGGTCTGTGCCCACTTGGGTCTCACGCCCCAGGCGGTGCACAAATTCGGCGGCTTTCGCGTGCAGGGGCGCGAGGAAGCGGCGGCGCGCAAGATGAAGGACGACGCACTGGCACTGGAAAAAGCAGGCGCAGATCTCTTGCTGTTGGAATGTGTGCCGATGGCACTCGCCGCCGAAATCACTGCCGCTGCCGGCGTGCCGGTGATCGGCATCGGCGCGGGTCCCGATGTCGACGGACAGATCCTGGTGCTCTACGACGTGCTCGATATCGCGCCCGGCAAACGCACGCGATTTTCCAAAAATTACATGATCGGAGCAGATTCCATTCACGTCGCCATTGCGAACTATGTCAGAGAAGTGAAGGCCAAGATTTTTCCGACGGCTGAGTTCGGTTTCAGTTAGGTCAGCGGATAGGCCGCACCGGCGTAGCGCCAGGCTCGCCAGCGCAATACCGTCTAGCAAACTCGCCAGCCGGCATCGGCCGCGCAAAGAAATAGCCCTGCGCCAATTCGCAACCGAGATTGCGCAGGATCTGGGCCTGAGCTGCGGTCTCAACGCCTTCGGCGACGACCGTGAGATGCAAGGCGCGACCCAGCGCAATGACGGACTCGACCAGGTGAGCATCACTACTGTTGTTCTCGATGTCGCCGACGAAGGTGCGGTCTATCTTCAGCATGGTGACCGGGAAACGGCGTAGATAGCCCAAGGCCGAATAGCCCGTGCCGAAATCGTCGAGCGCGATGCCGATGTCGAGTTCGCGGAAGTCGCGCAGGATGGTCCCTACGCGCCGGTCTTCGTCGATCAAGAGCGACTCGGTCATTTCGAATACCAGGCGCTCGGCCGGAAAGCCGGTTTCGTCCAAGACGCGCCGTACGAAGTCGCCATCAAAGCCACCCCATAATTGACGGCCCGACACATTGACGGCGAGACGGGGCAGGGGGCCGCCGGCGCTGGCACACCAGGCGGCGGCGCTGCGACAGGCGTGGCCCAGGGCCCAGGCACCGATGTCGACTATCAAGCGTGTCTGTTCGGCGACCGGAATGAATTCGGCGGGCGAAACCGCGCCACGGTCAGGCTGACGCCAACGCAGCAAGGCCTCGGCGCCAGCCAATGCGCCGTCCTCCAGACGCACCACCGGCTGATAGTCAAAGTCGAATTCCTGGCGCCCGAGTGCCTGGCGCAAATCCTTCTCCAGCGCGACGAAGTGTTCCGCGCGGGTGGTCATCTCGGCGGCGAAAAAACGGTAGGTATGTCGCCCGCGTGCCTTGGCCCGATACATTGCCATGTCGGCGTTGCGCAGCAGAGTGTGGACGTTGTCGCCGTCGGCGGGATAGAGCGTGATGCCGACACTGGCGCCGGTATGTACCGCCTGCTCGTCGATGTCGAAGCCCTCAGTCAATGCGCCGATCAGGGTTTCTGCGCAACGCGCGGCATTCATGCCGTCGTCGATATCGCGCAGGATGATGGTGAACTCGTCGCCGCCGAAACGCGCCACGGTATCGCTTTCACGCAGGCAACGCTTCAGCCTCACAGCGGCTTCGATCAGCAGGCGATCGCCGACGGCATGGCCAAGGGTATCGTTGACGTTCTTGAAATGATCAAGATCAACGAACAACAACGCGAACAGCCCGCCATCGCGCCGCGATTGATTGATTGCGGTGCTCAGCTGGTTCATGAAATTTTCGCGGTTGGGCAATGCGGTCAAGGGGTCGAAATAGGCCCGATAGCGGATGTGCTCCACGGCTGCGCGCATGGCCGTGATGTCGGTGTAGAGACCGACCACGTAGCCATCGGCGGTGCGATATTCCGAAATTGTCGCAATCCGTCCGGCTTCGGTACGTACCTCCAACACACCACCTGCGGTACGGTGCTGCTCAAGGCGTTTGGCTATCCAGTTTTGCTGGCCTTCGTCGCCACCGACCACGCCGCGATCGGCCATGGTGCGAATCAATTCTTCGAAGGGCATGCCGATGCGTATAGTGTTGGCGAGCGCCGGCAGTAGTTCGATCAAACGTTGGTTGAAGACCTGTAAACAGTCGTTCTGATCCCACAGGGCGAAGCCTTCGGCGAGGGCCTCGATGGCGTTGATCAGATCCTGTTGGCTACGACGCACAGCGCGCTCGGAGCGTCGCAGCGCGGCGAGCGCCATCTCCTGGCGGTGAACATGGCGGGCGCGCGTCAACACCAACCCGAGCAACAGCGCTGCTACGGCCATGGCGGCGGCCCGCAGCATCCACAGGCTGGGAGCGATAGCCGCCAGCCAACCCGCTGGCGGGCGGGCACCGAGAACCCAGCGGCCGCTGGGCAGATTGACCGTGGTACGCACCACATCGTGGGCGAACAAGTGCGGGTCGCCGAAAAAGACCCGCGCCGGCCCACCGTCGGCGACGTCCTCGGCGCGAATCGCGATATCGAGGCCGCCCTCGACATCGTTCAAGCCGACCTCGCCGTAGAGGGTGTCGCGATCAATGACGGCCGACACCACACCCCATACTGCGGGAGGACCGCTCGCGGCCGACAGATAGACGGCCGCGAGCGCGATGAAACCGCTGCCGCCCTGGACCAAGTTCGTCGGGCCGGTAATGACCATGCTGCGGCTGGCGATAGTGCGCTCGACCACGACGCGCTGAGCGGGTACTTGGCGGTAGTCCATGCCCAGTACCGCTTCGTTGCCGGTCACAGGATAGACGTAGCGAATGACCAGCCCGCGCGAGGCGGCGACGTGGCGCAACGCGGTCGGCTTGCGCATCAACGGTTTGACGTAGGCGTCAAAGGCCGCTGAGTCGATGTCGGGTATCGAGGCAATGTGCGTTGCCAGTGCCCGCACCAGGTAAAAGTCGCGATAAATCAGCTTCTCGATGCGGGCCCGCACGCTGTTCAGTAGCGCCAGGGTATGCTCCTGCTCGCGCCGCAGCGCGTGCTGGCGCAGTAAGGTTTCTATGGCGATTTCTGCCGTCAGCACTGTCACCAGGGTCAAGCCGATGACAATGGCGCGGCCGGGCAGATTGATACGCATCACTGGACAGTAGACAGTTTGAAGAAGGTGAATCGGGCCGGCCCGTCGGGACAGCGGATGCTACAGGAAGGGCCCGCGATGGCACAGGGAGCGAGGGTGCTGCAAAGGATCCCCGAATCAATTCCGACCAGCAAGGCACTTGCTTGTTGCAAACAAGTAATTGACCAGGGAATAATCCCCCCATGGCCGCCACCGTCAAACTCGATCAGAACGAACGCCGCACCCAGGCCGCGCGTACCGCGCTGTCGGATCAGCGCATGCTCGATGCCGCGGTGGCCTTGATCTGCGAGCGTGGTGCCGCAGGCACGACCTTGAAGGATGTCGGCGAACGGGCGGGCTACAGCCGCGGGCTGGCCAGCTATCGCTTCCGCAGCAAAGGTGGCCTGTCGGCCTTCATCATTCGTTGCATCGGCGAGTCCTGGTTGCGCGAACTGCGCCGCGCGGTGAAGGACAAGGTCGGCATCGGTGCCATCGCCGCCGCCACCGACGTCCACTTCCGGTTCATGGTCGAAGGCAGCGATCACATCCGCGTCTTTTATATGCTGTGGTTCGATTCCATT
>JANLSI010000116.1:0-1635 GCA_031362345.1 Pseudomonadota bacterium | reverse complement strand
CGGGCCCGTTCGCTAGCCAACCATTGCACCACCCAGCGCGAAAAAAACAGCAGATTGCCGCACATGCCGACACTGATCCAGGCTTGCTCAGCGGTCATGACGAAACTCCTCGACGGCAGCGAGGCGCAAGGCCCGACGCTTGAGCCACATCACACCGACCAAGTCGACAATGCCGACCCACAAGCGGTTCCACACGCCATATTTGGACACGCCGTGCACACGCGCGCGATGGGACACCACCACCGAGCGGATGGCGGCGCCATTACGGCGCATGAGGGCCGGCAGGAAGCGGTGCATATGGTCAAAGCGCGGTAGCTTCAGAAAGGCTTCGCGTTGAATAATTTTGAGACCGCAGCCGGTGTCCGGTGTGTCATCGCCCAGCAGGCGTGAACGCACGCCGTTGGCGATGCGTGAGGACAGCCGCCGCAGGCCGCTGTCACGGCGCTGCTGGCGATGGCCACAGATCAGCAGTGGCGGATGCGTACCCTCGACCTCACGCAGCAGGCGTGGAATGTCGACCGGATCGTTCTGACCGTCGCCGTCCAGGGTGATGATCCATGCGCCACGCGCCGCGTCTATGCCGGTGCATAGCGCCGCGCTCTGACCGCGATTGCAGCTGTGAACGACCACGCGCAGCTGCGGATCGGTCGCGCATTCGAGCAGACGCGCACGGGTGCCGTCATTGCTGGCGTCGTCGACCGCCACCACCTCATAGACACCCAGCGGCGCCATAACCGCGCTGATCTCCGCCAGCAAGGGCGCGACGTTAGCCGCTTCATTGAAGAACGGCACCACCACCGAATAGCGCAAGGGACTGGACAATGAGGAGGCGCTTGAGGTCATGGCATGCTGATTCGCGGCAGTGAAAAGGCGCGCTCCCGGTCAGCGCGACGTGCGCGAATTCTAACAGGCATCCCCCAAGGGCACAGCGCAACCACAGCGCTTTTGACACGGCCGCGCGGCGGCACCCAGAATGCTCCGCATCCATCATCACAGAGCGACGTCATGGGAAACCGCCTTTCGAAGATCTACACCCGCACCGGCGACGCCGGCACCACGGGCCTTGGTGACGGCTCGCGGGTCGCTAAAATCAGCCCGCGCATGCACGCCATTGGCGAAGTCGACGAGCTCAACTGCAACCTTGGCCTGTTGCTGTCCGAGCAGCTGCGACCCGACATGCACGCGCTGTTGCTCGATATCCAACACGATCTCTTCGATCTGGGCGGCGAGCTTTCCATTCCCGACAGCACCTTTATCAAGGGCGAGGCGGCGGCCAAGCTTGAGCAGGCCATCGATCTGTATAACGAAGAATTGCCACCCCTCAAGGAATTCGTACTACCGGGCGGCAGCCGCGCGGCGGCCATCTGCCATATAGCACGGGCGGTCTGTCGGCGGGTCGAGCGGGCCGTGCTGGAATTGGCTGCCGCCGAAACCGTGAATGCCCATACTTCCACGTTTCTGAACCGCCTGTCCGACCTGTTATTCGTCTGCGCACGGGTCATTGCGCGGGATTCCGGCGCGGGCGAGGTGGTGTGGTCACGCAAACGCGGCTAACAAGGCTCGACACGCAGCTCACGCGTACAGGTCGCCTAGATGTGCTCGGCTGAAGTGCCGATCCGTGGGCAAAAATCATGC
>JANLSI010000059.1:0-4450 GCA_031362345.1 Pseudomonadota bacterium | reverse complement strand
ATCGCCGGCGACATCCGCGATCCGTTCTTCGTGCGCTCGGCAGTCGCAGGTTGCGACACGGTGTTTCATCTGGCCGCCCTCATCGCCATCCCGTTCTCGTATATCGCCCCGCAGAGCTATGTCGGCACCAATGTTACGGGCACGTTGAATGTGCTGGAGGCGTGCCGGAGCGCGGGCGTCCGCAGGCTGGTGCATACCTCTACTTCGGAAACCTACGGCACCGCCCGCTACACGCCGATTGACGAGGGGCATCCTCTGCAGGGTCAGTCGCCCTACTCGGCGACCAAGATCGCGGCGGACAAACTGGCGGAGAGTTTTGCCTGCTCCTACGGGCTGCCAGTAGTGACGTTGCGACCGTTCAACACCTTTGGACCGCGGCAATCGGCGCGCGCCGTGATCCCGACCATCATCAGCCAGCTGGCTGCCGGCAAGCGCGAAATCGCACTCGGCTCGCTGAGTCCGATCCGTGACTTTACCTTTGTCAAAGATACGGTCGCCGGTTTCATTGCCATGGCGCGCGCGCCGCTTGCGGCAGGAGAACTCGTCAACCTCGGTTCCGGGGTCGGAGTAACGATTGGGGAGGTCACCGCACTCATTCAAGAACTGATGGGCACCGCCGTTCCGGTGCGCGAGGAAGAAGCGCGGACGCGGCCCGCCAACAGCGAAGTGATGCAACTCCTGTGCGCCAATGCTAAAGCGGCCGCGCTGCTCGACTGGCGCCCCCGCCACAGCCTGGCCGCAGGCCTCCAAGAAACCATTGCGTACGTAACCGCAAACCTGCACGAGTATCGCACCGACATCAACAACATCTGAGGCCGTACGACGGCGGCGTTCTCGCGTTAACCCCGCTCAGTCGAGCTCAAACGCTTCTTTGTAATCGAGCTTGAGGCTCGGGTCCTGCTGTTCCTTGTGCAGCAGGCAGTTGCCAATCACAAGGGTCTCGATGTCGGTACCCATGAAACAGCGAAACGCGTCCTCAGGTGTACATACGATGGGTTCGCCACGCACGTTAAAGCTGGTATTCACCAGCACCGGACAACCGGTCTGTGCCTTGAAGGCTTCGAGCAACGCATTAAAACGCGGATTGGTCTCGCGATGGACCGTCTGGATCCGGGCGGAAAAATCGACGTGGGTTACGGCAGGAATGGCGGAGCGGACGACATTCAGCTTGTCGATGCCGAACAGGCTTTCTTCGGCCCGGGGCCGCGCGTGCCGGTGCGCGCTGTGTACGCCCGCCACTAACAGCATGTAGGGCGAGTCCGTATCGAGTTCGAACCACGCTGCGACGTCCGCGCGCAACACGGCCGGCGCAAAGGGGCGGAATGACTCGCGAAACTTGACCTTGAGATTGAGTGTCTTCTGCATCGTGGGCGAGCGCGGATCGCCCAAGATCGAGCGCGCGCCGAGCGCGCGTGGTCCGAACTCCATGCGTCCCTGGAACCACCCGACCGCACGTTCAGCGACCAGCGCAGCCACCGTCTGGCGCAGCAATTCGGTGTCGTCCAGCGCGACCAAAACTGCGCCGGCCGCGCGCAGCCGCTGCTCGATATCGTCCTGGCGATAATCCGGCCCCAGATACGCGCCGCGCATGGCGTCATGGGTGATGCCAGGGCTGCGCGATTGCGCCAGATACAGGTGATAAGCGCATAACGCAGCGCCCAGCGAGCCGCCAGCGTCGCCGGCGGCCGGCTGCACCCACAACTGCTCGACGTGACCATCGCCGAGAATTTTCCCGTTGGCGACGCAATTCAACGCGACCCCGCCGGCCAGACAGAGATTGCGCTCGCCGGTTTCGCGGACCGCCGTGCGGGTCATGCGCAGCACCACTTCCTCGGTCACCTGTTGCACGGACGCGGCGATGTCCATATGGAACTGGGTCAGCGGCGTATCGGCGCTGCGTACCGGCTGACCAAACAGCTGATCGAAACGGCTGTTGGTCATGGTCAAACCGACACAATAGTCGAAGTAGTCCAGGTCGAGACGGAACGAGCCGTCATCTTTGATTTCAATCAGCTTGTCGCGGATGACGGCGGCGTAACGAGGCTCGCCGTAAGGCGCCAACCCCATCAGTTTGTATTCGCCCGAGTTGACCTTGAAACCGGTGTAATAAGTGAAAGCCGAATACAGCAGACCGATTGAATGCGGGAAATGGATTTCCTTGAATATCTGTAATGTGTTTCCTCGACCATGGGCCAGCGAGCTCGTTGCCCATTCACCAACGCCATCGATGGTCAGTACCGCAGCTGCGGCGAAGGGTGACGGAAAGAACGCGCTGGCGGCGTGGCTCAGATGATGCTCGCTGAAAACCAGTCGGTTATCCCAATCGAACGCCGGCGCTGCGGCCGTCAAGGTGTTTTTGATCAGGTCTTTCAGAAACAGCTTTTCCCGCAACCACAACGGAATTGCGCTACGGAACGACTTGAACCCACGCGGGGCGAATGCCAGATAGGTCTCCAGCAGGCGTTCGAATTTCAGCAGCGGTTTGTCATAGAACGCGACCAGATCAATCTGATCGAGGGTCAGGCCGGCGTGCGCCAGGCAGAAGTCGATCGCGTGTTGCGGAAACGCCGCATCGTGCTTCTTGCGCGTGAAGCGCTCCTCCTGCGCCGCCGCCACGATTTCGCCATCGCAGATCAGCGCTGCCGCTGCATCATGATAAAACGCACTTATCCCGAGGACGCGCACGGGTCAGAACAGAGTGTATATGAACGGCATGATTACTGAGCCCTGCGACAACACGAGCAGGCCGCCAAGCAGGACCATCGCCAGCAGGATCGGCGCCAACCAGTAGGTCTTACGGGCGCGCATGTAAGCCCATAGTTCCCGTAGAAAACTCATCAAAATGCCCTCAGAACTGGTGTTTCATCGAGTCCGGCGTCGGACCAGGCGGGTCACGCGAGACCCAATAGGTCGACTGCGCCGTGCCGCGTCGAATGCGCAGGCTATCGCGACCGGCCAGACGCATGAGCAAACCCATGGGGGTGACGACGCCGTAGAACAGCAGACTCAGGATCAGCGGATTCGTCACCCGGTGCATCAATTCGCCGAAACGCAGCCACAGGCGGCGGGGGGTGGCCAGCAGCTGCGGTGCCACCACGGTGATCGGTATCAGCAGGCCTGCGCTTGCCAGAGCCCACCAGCGCAGTCCCGCTCCATGCACCAGCGGGAACAGTCCGAGTAACGCGAATACGCCGGAAAAGACCCAGCCAAAGCTGCGGTTATCGCGATCGGTGTCGCTGGCGGCGGGACGATTTTCTGATTTGAGTTCAACCATCAGGACTGCCGTGCTGGACGCCGTTGGTCGCCCGTGATCGCGAATTGTGCGCCCGCACGGCGGCGAGTGGCTGGCAGCAGCATGTCGGCATTTCCGCGCATGTTGAACGCTTCGGAAATTTTCCTGGACTTGCTTCGATTTTTGCTGCGATCACTGACATCTGTTCCAAGAGGGCAAGCAGCAGGGTCAAGCGCTTATTCTGGCGCGATTGACTGTTGTTCGCGATAGCCGATCACACCATTTGGTTAATTTTTCGTGGATTCGTAGCCGGCCTCCGCCAAGACTTTGCGCGTTGGTCCCTGGAGCACTCGACTGTAGCATCGATGTTACTACGCCGGAGGCCGCTGACGTAAGCGCGGCGGGCAGTGCCGCTGGTCGGCAACCTCGGGCAGGGCGGTGCCAGCGGGCTTCGCGATTGCGGTTGCTATCAGCATCTGCGTGCCGTTGCGGCGGGGGGATGGCGTGGACTTGGCACCCGCTGCGCGACCTTGACCGGCGCTTATCGCATGCGAAACAATTGCCACGACCATGATGCGGGATTCAATCGCGAAACGGTCCGACCGGCAGAGGAGTAGCTCGATGCGGGCGGCGGGAAACCCCCGCAGCGGCGCACAGGGATGATCATCTGGAGCTACCGTCGCGCCGAAGCGCGTGCGCGGCCTTGCGCGTGTCGAGCGCATGGACGTTACGCGTTCCTCTCGCCGCGGCGAGCACCGGACTGACTTAAGGCGTCCATGACATTGCAAGCGATTATTCTGGCGGGCGGCAAGGGCACGCGCTTACTGCCCTACACGATGAATTTTCCGAAACCGCTGGTGCCGGTCGGAAACTACCCGATCCTCGAAATCATCATTCGCCAGCTGCGGGCGCTGGGGTTCGAGAAAGTCACGGTCCTGACTGGGCATCTGGCCGAATTAATCATGGCTTACTTCGGCAATGGCGAGCGCTGGGGCATTGAGATCTCGTATGTTCGAGAGATCTCTCCCCTGAATACGGCTGGCGCGCTCAAGCTGATGACCGCGTGCGAAGACCACTTTCTGGTCATGAATGGTGACATTCTGACGACGCTGAATTACCGACACCTGTATGAAGAACATCTTCGGCATGGTGCCGCAGCCACGGTCTCGGTGGTTGCGCGGGCGACCCGCATCGACCTCGGGGTGGTCGAGACCGACA
>JANLSI010000038.1:0-3745 GCA_031362345.1 Pseudomonadota bacterium | reverse complement strand
GTTGGACGTTGGGACGCTGAACAAGTGGAGTCTGGAAATCACTCCGGCAGGGTGACGCAAGCTAGGAAGCCGCTACTCAGTATCGACAGGAAACCTCGGAAAGTCGGCCTTCGCTGGCGTTGCCACGGCACGCCAGCGCGGATCAGCTACGTCCGTAAGTTCAACGTCGCAATGCGCCGAAACTCAGCCAACTGGCAATAGACGAGATTTTTTTGCCTACCAAACCCGGCCCCGTCGCATCAGCTGAGCGCGACCGAGCGTGAAGCGATTGTGGCGGTGTGCCAGGAACCCCCTTCTATCGGGTCTTGCATGAAGTCGGTCAACAGCATCATCGCGGTCGGGCGGACGCACCGTGCCGTCGTGAACCGGTGACACGCGAAGCGACGGGGCCGAACCAGCTGTGGTGTTGAGACGGTGTGCCGTAGAGGCACAGGTTGACAGACCGGAGAGGGTCCGGTTATCCGAGCTGTAAGCTCAGGAGGAGATGGTGGTAGGTCCACCGGAGTCTGCCGTCGGAGGCCATACGCAGATAGCGGAGGCGGTTATGCGTAACCGGGTTGAGGTCTATGAGGTCGCGTGCTTTGGCATTGCGCACTGCTGCATCAGGCAGGAGCATTTGGGGGCACCTCGCTTAGGCGATAGGTCATGCGCCCCAGAAACGCCCCCAGCGCGGGGGCATGTCAATAGATAAGATAGGACGGTAAACGACAACAGAGTCGGCGAAATTGCCTAGAAATCAGGCTTTTTAGGACGATGCTGGATGGTGTCGGATGTCGAATTGGCTCCCCGGGACGGGCTCGAACCGCCGACCTAGTGATTAACAGTCACCCGCTCTACCGACTGAGCTACCGGGGAATTAGAGAGCGACGTATGGTACTGACCTGCAGGGGCATGGGTCAAATCGAATCGCAGTTATGCGAGCTCCTTGCGCATGCGGGCCAGCGCTTCTTTGAGTACGTCCATGCTGTTGGCGGTGGAGAGGCGCAGGCAATCGGGGACGCCAAACGCTGCACCGGGGACCACCGCTATCTCGGCGTGCTCAAGTAGGTATTCGGCCAGTTCCACGTCGTCGTCGAAATCGTCGCGGCGCGCGATGACGCCGTGCATGTCGGCGAGGATGAAGAAACTGCCCTCGGCAGGGTGTACCTCGACGCCCTTGATCAGGCGGAGTTCGCCAATGACGAAATCGTGTCGCTTCTTGAAGATCTCGTTCTGCTCGCGCAGGAACGTGCGGTCGCCGCGCAACGCAGCGGTGGCAGCGACCTGAGCAATGGAGGTCGGGTTCGAGGTGCTTTGCGATTGGATCTTCTTCATCGCCGCGATCAGCGGCGCGGGTCCGGCCGCGTAGCCGATGCGCCAACCCGCCATACCGTAGGCCTTGGAAAGTCCATTGACGATCACCGTCCGCTCGTGAAGGCGCGGCGCGGCATTCAAGATGTTGGCGAAGGGTTCCTGCCCCCAGGCGATGTGCTCGAAGATGTCATCGCTGACCACGATGACTTCAGGAAAGTCAGCGAGCACGTGACCGAGCGCTTCGAGTTCGGCGCGACTGTAAACCGCCCCGCTCGGATTCGCCGGGCTGTTTAGAATCAACAGCCGCGAGCGCTGTCCGAGTGCGCCGCGCAACTGGTCGGGCGTAATCTTGAAACGTTGTTTGAATTTGGTCCGGATGATCACCGGGTCGGCGCCGGCCAGGCGTGCCATATCCGGATAGGACACCCAGTAGGGCGCCGGAATGATGACTTCGTCATCGTCGTTCAAGAGCGCCTGCATGAGATTGAACAGGCTGTGCTTGCAGCCGCAGGACACCAGGATGTTCTCGGGCTTGAAGTGCAGCGCATTGTCGCGCTCGAATTTCTCGATGACGGCGGCCTTGAGTTCCGGCGTGCCATCGACTTCGGTATATTTGGTGAAGCCAGCGTTGATGGCGTCGATAGCCGCAGCCTTGATATGGGCGGGTGTATCGAAATCCGGTTGGCCAGCGGCCAGGTTGAGAATGTTGTGGCCGGCGCGTTGCAGTTCGGCAGCGTGCGCGGCGACGGCGAGAGTCGGAGATATTCTGACGCTCGCGGCGCGATGTGACGGTTTCACGTCCAAGGGGACGAAGCTCCTGGCGTTCGCTGATTTTGCCGGCGGCGGGTCGTGTACTATACCGGACGACCGCGACCCCGCAAGCACACCGCCCGATGAGCAATATCGACGAACGCCCGCCCAGCCGCAAGTTCGAACTGGTAGCTGATTTCGCACCTGCGGGCGGGCAACCGCAGGCCATCGCGGCGCTACTCGAAGGTATCGATGCCGGGCTCTATCATCAGACGCTGCTCGGCGTGACGGGTTCCGGCAAGACCTTCACTATCGCCAAGGTCATTGAGTCGGTGCAGCGTCCGACCTTGATCATGGCGCCGAACAAGACGCTGGCGGCGCAGCTTTACGGCGAGATGCGCGATTTCTTCCCGCATAATTCCGTCGAGTACTTCGTTTCTTATTACGACTATTACCAGCCCGAGGCCTATGTGCCGGCTTCGGATACCTATATCGAGAAAGACTCGTCAATCAACGAACACATCGAGCAGATGCGTCTGTCGGCGACTAAGGCCATGCTCGAACGCTCTGACACCATCATCGTCGCCACGGTGTCGGCTATTTACGGTCTCGGCGAACCCGACGAATATCATTCCATGGTGCTGCATCTGCGCCGTGGCGACATGATCGATCAACGCTCCATCCTGCGCCGCCTGACCGCCTTGCAGTACAAACGCAATGATGTGGTACTGGAACGCGGCACCTATCGCGTGCGCGGCGAAGTCATCGATATTTACCCGGCAGAATCGGAGCGCGACGCGCTGCGGGTCGAATTGTTTGACGACGAGGTCGAGAATCTCTCGCTATTCGATCCACTGACCGGCGAAGTGGTGAGGAAGCTGCCGCGCTATACCATCTATCCCAAGTCCCATTACGTTACAACACGCGAGACGGTGTTACGTGCGGTCGAAACCATCAAGATTGAGTTGCAAGAGCGCCTCGAACAGCTGCGTTCATTGAACAAGCTGGTAGAGGTGCAGCGCCTCGATCAGCGCACGCGTTTCGATCTCGAGATGATGGCGGAGCTCGGCTATTGCAATGGCATCGAGAACTACAGCCGCCATCTGTCGGGGCGCGCAGCGGGTGAGCCGCCGGCGACCTTGTTCGAGTACCTGCCCAAGAATGCCTTGTTAGTAATCGACGAAAGCCACGTCACTATCCCGCAACTCGGTGGCATGTATCGCGGCGATCGTTCGCGCAAGGAGAATCTGGTCGAATATGGTTTTCGCTTGCCGTCAGCGCTCGACAACCGGCCATTGCGTTTCGAGGAGTGGGAGCGTTTTGCGCCGCCAATGATTTTTGTGTCGGCGACCCCCGGCGCCTATGAAGGAAAGAACGCCGGCAGAGTGGTCGAATTGGTGGTGCGGCCGACCGGTCTCATCGATCCGCCGGTAGAAGTGCGGCCGGCGGGCACGCAGGTCGACGATTTGTTGTCGGAGATCAATATCTGCGCGGCGCGCCACGAACGCGTGCTGGTCACCACCCTGACCAAACGCATGGCGGAGGATCTGACCGACTATCTGAGCGAGCACGGCGTTCGCGTCCGGTATCTGCATTCCGACATCGACACCGTCGAGCGTGTCGAGATCCTGCGCGATCTGCGCCTGGGCGAGTTTGACGTGCTGGTCGGCATCAATCTGTTGCGCGAGGGGCTTGATCTGCC
>JANLSI010000034.1:0-1529 GCA_031362345.1 Pseudomonadota bacterium | reverse complement strand
GCATGCCCATGATGGTGTCCTTCGTTGATACGGCGTAACACAAGATCGATCTTTTGTCCCCAGCTGGCCCCGGCGGGACGTGTACGATAACGGCGGGCAGCCATAGCGACAATCATCGCGACAATGGGCGATGGGCAGGCAGAGAGACCGACATGAAGACGTTGCTGAAGGAATGGGTGCACGCTCGCGCGCGGCGGTGCTCGCGCAACGGCGTGCGCTTGGCTACCAGTACTTTTCTATCCTGTGAAAGAGAGGTCGCCAGTCCATCGAGCAAGCCGCTGCTCAGCGTATTCCTGGGTGATCTCGCCGTGCTGCTCGGCTGCTTGGATCCCGCGTTGCACCTTCTCGATCACGTAGAGGTGGTACTGGATGTCTTCGAGCGTGCACTCGTCGGGCAGTTTCTTGAGCAAGGCTTCTACTTCCTGCTTGGCAACACTCATGGCGGCGGTCCTGGTCGTGGGCGATGCTGCCTAGTTTAGCCACTTCTTGGGACGGGAGGCGGGCTGCGACCGACCGTTGCGGAAGCTGCGCATCGGCACGACCTTTCTGAGCTATTCGGTCGTGAAAGCAGCCGGGTTCCCAGCGACGATGAACCACAGACTGTTGATGGTCTCACCACGGCGCAGCGCAATGCCGCCGAGCGCAGCCGCGCCCAGCTTCGCGATCGCGAGCCATACCAGCCACGGCACAGGCTTGTTGCTTGCGCTCTGGTGCTGCACACCTGTCATCTCGTCGTCCCCATGCTGCCCCCGTGGCGGTCCGTGTACGATAACGGCGGGCAGCCATAGCGACAATCATCGCGACAATGGGCGATGGGCAGGGAGACAGACGGGACATGAAGACGCTGCCGAAGGAATCGGTGCACGCTCGCGCTCGGCGCCGTGGGCTGCCGGCGTTACTGCTCATGCTGACGGGCTTGCCGTTTGGCGACGCGCTCGCCGCGCCGCACATCGAGATGTTCTCACCCCAGGGCTCTTTGAAAGATGTGCGCCAAGTTTCGGCGCGTTTCAGCGAGGCCATGGTCGCGTTTGGTGATCCGCGTTTGCCCGAGCCGTTCGCTATCGATTGCGCCGCTGCCGGTCGCGGGCGCTGGGCCGATGGTCGCAACTGGGTCTATGACTTCGCGGCCGAACTGGCCGCAGGTCAGGTCTGCCGCTTCACCCTCAAGGCCGATGCGCGCAGCCTCGCGGGTGAAGCCTTTCAGGACTATCCGGTCTTCAGCTTCGACACTGGCGGTCCGGCCATTCGCGCATCCCTGCCCGCAGAAGGCGATAGTAGTATCGACGGCGATCAGATCTTCATGCTCGCCCTCGATGCGCCGGCCGCTGCCGCCAGCATCGCCGCCCATGGCAGTTGCGCCATTGCCAATATCGCCGAGCGCGTGCCGCTTGATATTCTCACCGGAGAAGAGCGCGTAGCGGTACTCGCGTAACGGCGTGCGCTTGGCTATCAGTATTTTTCTATCTTGTGGAAGTTTGGTCGACAGAGCATCGAGAAGGTCAAAAGCGAAGACCTACAAGTGGCCCCAC
>JANLSI010000031.1:0-2306 GCA_031362345.1 Pseudomonadota bacterium | reverse complement strand
GCCCGGATAGCGGTTCCAATACCAGGTGCCACCGAAATCGCCGGCCCGCTCGATGACACGGAAGTCGCGGATGCCGGCTTCTTCCAGGCGGGCTGCCGCCAGCATGCCACCGAAGCCGCCGCCCAGGATTGCGACCTCGATGGTCTCCTGTACCGGCGCACGCACGATGCGCTCGGTGATATAGGGGTCGTCTTTATAGTGATCGAGATCGCCGTCGACATCCTGATACTGCGCGGCGCCTTCCGGGCGCAGGCGGCGGTCCCGCTCAAAGTTGTACTTCTGGTGGAGTTCTTGGGGGTCGAAGCCCAGCACATCGGGGCTCGGGATAGTCAGCTTGCCATCTTTGACTAGCGATACAGGTTTGTTCATAGCGATCCTCTCGTCAGGCGGGTCTTGCGGGCGCACGGGTTTGTACCGTGACTTGGCAATGATAAGAGTAGCGGCGCCTGTTACTCGATATCGAGAACTGTCATTCGCTGGTAATTTGGTGACAACCAACGCAAAGCCTGCTCCGAGGCATCGTGATGGGCGCCGGCGCAAATCCGCTGCGCGGTCAGTGTGGGCCGTTGCTCCCCACCAAGGTGCAGGCATGGCTCTGCACGCCGGTCTCGACCTGGAAGGTCGCATGTCGTATGCCATAGGCGTCGGTCAAGGCGTGGGCGAGGTTCTCCAGCCAGTCGTCGCCAGGGTGTCCGCCCGGCATGACCAGATGGGCAGTCAGCGCGACTTCGGTGGTGCTGAGCGCCCATACGTGCAGATCGTGCACGCCCGTCACACCGGCCTGATTTTCGAGAAAGCCGGTGATAGGCGCGCTGTCGAGATGGGCCGGTACCGCGTGCAGAGAAAGCAAAGCGCTGTCGCGCAAAAGTCCCCAGGTAGCGGCCAATATCACCGCCAGAATCGCGATTGAGACCGCCGGGTCCAGCCAGTACCAGCCACTGCGCAGGATCGCGTAACCGCTGATGGCCACGCCCAGCGACACCAGCGCGTCGGTTGCCATATGCAGGTAGGCGCCGCGCAGATTGAGGTCGTGATGGCGATCGCGAAAGAAGAACAGGGCGGTCACGGCGTTGACGCACACGCCGGCCAGCGCCACCCACATCACGATCTGACCTTCGATCGCCATCGGCGTGTGCAGTCGCTGCACCGCTTCGAGCGCAAGCCCGCCGCAGGCCAGCAGTAACAACACGGCATTGGCCAAGGCCGCCAGGATGGTCGAACTGCGCAGACCATAGGTGAAACGCGGGCCAGGCGCACGGCGCGCCAGCCAACTCGCGAACCAGGCCAGGGCGAGGCCGGCGACGTCACCGAGATTATGGATGGCATCGGCCACCAGGGCGGTTGAATGG
This sequence comes from Pseudomonadota bacterium, assembly GCA_031362345.1. Lineage (GTDB taxonomy): Bacteria > Pseudomonadota > Gammaproteobacteria > JADJYF01. The sequence goes on along the minus strand of JANLSI010000031.1, from coordinate 957 downwards.
GCGGCCACGCCATAGGCGATTTCGAGCACCACGAAGGCACTGTTCAGGACGATGCCGACAGCGAAAGCGAGATCGTGTTTGGCGGCCACCACCGTGCCGTGGGTGTGATCGTGCGCCACTAAGCGGACTCCGCAGCGGGCAACGCCGGCCCATCGTCGGCAACGAGAAAGGTCACTATCCAGCGCGCGATCAGTGCGGCGTCGACCGGCTCGGCGAAGCTCGGTAAGGCGTTATCGATCACGGCGTCGGGCACCAGCCCGCGTTTGTTTTCAGTGACGGTGCGCGCGTAGTCATGGGCGAATTCGGGATGAGCCTGCACGCCGAGAAACAGACCATCGAGATCGAACATGGCGTTTTCGCAGTGCGCACTGCTGGCCAACCGGCGCGCGCCGGGCGGTAGGACGGTGACTTGATCCTGATGCACGGCGTAGAGTGCATAGAACGCCGCCGCGGGCTGCATCCAAGACCTACGCTCCAGCACTTGCGCGACCTGCCTGCCCAGACCCCAGCCGGCCCGCGCCTGCTCGGTGCGACCGCCCATGGCCTGGCCTATCAGCTGGTGACCGAAGCAGATGCCAACCGCACGCCGGCGTGCGGTATGCAGCGCGCGCAGGAAGTCCGACAGGCGCGCGATCCACGGCAGATCTTCGTACACCGAACGGCGCGAGCCGCTGACCAGATAGGCGTCACAGGTGTCGACCGTGAGGGGAAACTCGTCGGCATAGACGCGATAGCAGACGAGTTCGAAGGGTAGCCCCGTGCCCGCCAGCAGACGCGTGAACATCTCCGCATACTGGCCGTGGATCGCGCTCAGCGGTGCAGCGACTTCGTCGCATACGAGGATGCCTATGCGCCGCAGGGGCATCGCCGGCGGTGGTTCTATGGGCCTGGGGGTCGCGCTCATCGCTAAGGGTGTGACGGTCTGCCGCGCTACAGCGTGTGCAGATACCAGTCGTA
>JANLSI010000016.1:0-3277 GCA_031362345.1 Pseudomonadota bacterium | reverse complement strand
CAATCTCCTTAAGGTTCAGGCGCGGCCGGAGCGCAGCACCTGGCCCGGACGGGAACCGGTGTCCTTACCATGCTCGAACAACGATGTGCCATTGACGATGGTGTATTCGACGCCACGCGCCGGCACTACCAGACGACGGCCACCCCCGGGCAGGTCGTAACGCATTTCGCCACGCTTGTTCGAACCGACCGTTGCCATATCGAAGATCGCGAAATCGGCAGCCAGACCGGGTGCAATGCGCCCGCGGTTCTTGATGCCGAACAGTTTCGCCGGCTCGGTGGTGATGCGTTGTACGGCGCGCTCCAGACTCATGGCCTCGCGCTCACGCACCCAAGTGCCAAGCAGATAGGTGCAATAGCCAGCGTCACACAGACTGTCGACGTGGGCACCCCCGTCGGACAAGCCGATCATGATGCGCGGCTCGTTGATCAGATCCGGGATCTTGCTCTCGTCGGCGTTGAAGAAGTCATAGGTGTACTGCAGGCGCAGTTGATCTTCGATGGCCAGGTCGATGAAGGTGTCGGCCGGGTGCGCATTACGCTCGGCAGCGATCTCGGCGACGTTGCGGCCAACGTATTTGGCCATCGCCGGATCGCTTGCTTCCAGAATGACAGCGACTTCCCAGCGTGCCGAGAAGATCAAAGCCTTCTTCAAAGATTCTTTGAATGCGGCGCGGAATTCCGCTTGCTGGTAGACAGCAATCTGTTCGGCGACGGGTTTATTGAACACCGGATTGAAGCACGGCATGTTGGCGAACAGGAAGGGTTTGCTCAGATCGATCTGACCGACCAGCGGACGGCAGGTCGCCTGCGGCACCGCACCGCGCTTGACCAAGTCATCGACCTCAACCAAGGTCTCCTGCACCTGGTTCGGATTATCGTCGCGGTTCAACAGCGCGAGCCAGGTGACCGGACGGCCGCTCGAAGTCAGCAGCAGATCGAGCAGCTCGCGCTCTTGCGGACTGACGCGCGAGACGTCGTTGGTCAGCGCCAGTTCGATGGCGCCGTGACCGACATCGCGCAGCACATTGCCGTAGGCACGCAGCTCGTCGAGGCTGGCCAGGCGGCAGGCCAGCGGGCGGCCTTCGTGGCCGATGTGCTGGCCGGCATTGGTGGTGGTGAAACCGAAGGAACCCGCATCCATTGCTTCACGCAACAGGCCCGCAATCTTTTTCGTTTCGTCTTGGGTCGCGGCGCGTTCGGTCGATTCCGCGCCGAGCACGTAATGGCGGAAGGGCGTCAGTGCGCTCAGGAAGCCCAAGTTCAGACCCGAGCCGCGACGCGCGGCGGCGTCCATGTATTCAGGAAAAGTTTCCCAATCCCAGGTGACACCTTTACTCAACACATCGAACGGAATCGCTTCGACGTTGACCAGATCCCAGGCCGCGACTTCGCGCGTTTCGGGACGGCAGGGTGCAAGGCCCACGCCGCAGTTACCCATCATGACCGTCGTCACACCATGCCAGCAGGAAGGTGAGGTCACCGAGTCCCAGCAGATCTGCGCGTCGTAGTGGGTGTGCGGATCGACGAAGCCTGGCGCAACGATCAAGTCCTGGGCATCGATAGTGCGGGTGGCGGTGCCCGATACCTTACCGACTTCGACGATCTTGCCATCCTTCACCGCAACGTCAGCGTGGACGCGCGCTGCGCCAGTACCATCGACGACGGTGCCATTTCGAATTACGAGGTCATAGGACATCACGTTCACTCCTGCTGTGTTTGAGCATCGACAGTATACGTAAATCGCCCGCGCTTCATTAGGGATCCTTGCGGCGATGTTAATGCCTCCCCAAATAGGTAGTCGAAATGTTACGCGGGACGCGGTGTTGCAACGCGATTAATCACTGCAGGGCGAGCGAGAAGGTTGCGGGCGGTCGACGAAGTGCGACACACGACGCGCATCGTGCGCGACGACGAGTGCTGAATCCAGACTCAGGGCAGCGGGGTGTTGCTTGGCGCGAGGTCGCCGGCATCGCCTGACTTATAGAGCGCGCCTTTACGCAGCAGCCACAGGGTCAGCTGCTCGCCGTTGCGCCACAGCAGATCGGCGTTGCCGTTACCGTCGTAATCGCCGCTCGCCAGTAGTTTGGCGCCCGCCGGGGGATGACTCAACAGATTGCGCACGGCCACGCTGGATTCATTCATGAGCCACAGCTCGAGTTGACGCAGCGCGGGGTCGTACCACAGCACATCGCAATGGCCATCGCCGTCGAAGTCGTTGACTGCCATCACGCGTCGTTTCGCGTCAACCCGCGGCAGGCCGGATTTCGCAATGCGGACGGCACCGTCCATGAGCCACAGGGTGCTGCGTTGTCCAGCGGTTTCATGCCAGAGCAGATCGCTTGCGCCATTGGCGTCGAAATCACCGACGCCAGCCAGCGTCCAGGCTGGCGGCACACGCAGCGGCGTGCCCACTTGGTCGGTGACGCGAAAGACTTGCGGCAGCACAGTGCCGTCCAAACGCCATTGACTCAAGGCTCCGGCGTCATCGCGCCACAGCAGCGTACGGTGCCCGTCGTGATGGAAGTCGCCGCTCGCAAACAACCGCAGCCCGGGTGGGGCGAACGCCAGCGCTTGCGCCTGGTCGCTGCCATCGCCGGGGTGCAGCAGGGAGACCAGGCCGCTGTCGAAGTCGTAAGTCAGCAGATCGCGCGCGCTATCGGCGTCGAAGTCGCCATGCAATATCGTCTGTGCCGGCACGCGACCGAGATCGGTGGAGGTCGTGGTGCCGATGCGCGGATGCCACGCCAGTAACGACTTTGTACCGTCCTGGGCCGATGCGACGAGACTTGGCGGATTCGAGCTGTCGGTGTCGAGCGTGAGCATGTCGCCACGACGATCGCCGTCGATATCGTCACCGAAGCCCTGTCGCACGGCGGTCAAGCGTGCACCGCGTGGGCCGGCCGGCACGTTGGCGTAAATGAGTCCGACGCCTGCGGCATAGGTTTCGTTACTCACCGTTAGCCGCGAGACTAAGGTGGAGTTGACCTGACCGCTGAAGCGCAAACTGCGCGAGACGCCCAGCACCGGCAGTCGCCCCACGGCCGTCTCCATGCTGGCCAATACGCCCGGCGCGACGCCGATACTGAAGCCAGTCGTGACTTCACTGCTCACAGCGTAATTCAGGGTGACGCTCTTGGACCTGTCCTTGCTAGTCCCAAGTCGACGCACTGTCGCTTTGCCAGCGGCGCTGAAGGTGCCCACATTAACGCTCGCCGGGAACAGCACCAGCGGCGGCGAAAAGTCGATGACGACACGATTCTTGAGCGGCGGGATGC
>JANLSI010000010.1:0-4154 GCA_031362345.1 Pseudomonadota bacterium | reverse complement strand
ACGCTGGCCATGGTCTATCCTTGATCAGGCGTCACGCGCGGCGCGCGACGGCGGGACGCAACATACGTGTTTGCCAGTTATCGAGTCAATGCGTCTAGACAGCGTGTCTAAAAGCACTTTAAAGTCGCCAGGCACGGGGATAGCAAAACCTTCAGGGGGAGAGCAGACATGTCGGTCATCGAAAGCGATGCGCTCGGACAAGCACAGGAATTCCAATATGGCACTAAGGGCCCGGTCACTGCCTCCCGCCATCGACGCAACGCCCTCGTTTATGCCGGTCTGTGTGTAGCGGCGCTGGCGCCCGCCTGGCTCGACGCGAGTGCCGGGTGGCAGACCGCGGGTCTCGGCCTGTTTCTGCCCGGTGGCGGCTTTTTCGCGCTGGGTGGGGCCTGGGTGCTGATGGTCCCGGTCGTTCTCGCGCTGTTCTGGTTGTCCTGCATTGCATGGTTTTGGAACGGCATGGTGGTAGCACCGCTCGCGGTGTGGCTGGGCTCGGCCATGATGGCGGGTGCACTGGCGGGCGAGGCCATCTGGCCGCCGGCGTTGGCCTTGGCGCCGATAGCGGCAGCCGGCATCTTCCTGTGGTTCCAGCACAAGACCACGTTGCGTCACGCCGCCGATCGTGCGCGCTACGCGCAGCGCCAGCAGTTCTTCGCGGCCTCGCGCGCGGAGGTCGCCGAGCGCGTACAAAGCGAACCGGCGGTCGGTACGCGCGAGCTCGCCCCCGAACAGTTAGCGGCTGCGCGTTACGTACTCGATCGCGCGCTGCAGCCGGTCGGTGAATTCAAGGGCTACACCGTCATCGATCAGTTCCAGCCCGCCGCACTGCGCTACCAGATCAACCATCTCGGTTTTGCACTCGGCATGCTGCAAGGGCACTACACGCCGAATTTCAGCGGTTACCTGCACCAAGCCCAACGCAATCTGATCGAAACCTACCTGGCGAAAAAGGTCTGGGACTATTGGGTGCTGGAATCGATGTGGGGGCATCTTAATTTCAGTGATTTCGACCCGGCGGCCAAAGACAACATCATGCTGACGGGCTGGTATGGCATGCACGTCAACCAGTACATGTTGAATACCGGCGACCGCCGTTATGCCGAGCCCGGCAGTCTCACCTTCCGCCTGAGTGAGCGCACCGCCTTTCCCCACAGTTCGCATACGCTTGCGCAGTCGATCATGGAAAACTACCAGCGTTCGGACTTTTGTCTGTTTCCGTGCGAGCCGAACTGGGTCTATCCGGTGTGCAACATGTACGGTCTCGGTTCGCTCGCCGCCCATGACGCGGTGTTCGGTACCAACGACGCCCAGACCTCGCTGCCCCATTGGCAACGCATGCTGGAAACGGAATTCACCGACGAAAAAGGTTCGATCATCGGTCTGCGTTCGTATTGGACCGGTCTTGAGATCCCGTTTTATGCGGGCGAGGCCGGCTTTGCCTTCTTTGCCAACGTGTTCTCACCGGCGCTCGCGCGCCGACTGTGGGCCATCGGGCGCAGGGAACTCGCGTTCTGCATCGCGCCCGATGCCAACGGCGCGCCACGGCTCACCATTCCGCGCGCGGCGCTGAGCTTCATCGATACCATCGATCCCGGCCACTACCGGCGCGGCGCGCTGTTTGCCTATGCCGCAGTGGCGATGTGCGGACGCGAGTTCGGCGACGACGAACTGGCCGATGCCGCGCTACGTTCCATGGATCAGGATTGCGGGCGTCAAGACCAGGACGGTGTGGTGAGTTATCGCGACGCCTCTTGTCTGGCCAACGTCTGGGCGGTGGAAGCCAAGCTCATGCGCACCGGTGACTTCCGCAATTCATTCGTCAAGGGCCCACCGGCCAGCGCGTTCAGCGGCCCGCAACTCGCAAGTGCCACCTATCCCGACGTGCTGGTCGCGAAAGCGACGAGCACCGGCGAGGATCTCGATCTCGTGCTCTATCCAGGACGAGGGAATGGTCGTCAGCGTCTCGGTCTCGCGCGGCTAGCGCCGGGCAAGCGTTATCGCGTCGCCGGGCGTCCGGATCTCGATTTCCGCGCAGATGACCAGGGCCTAGCGAGTCTCGATGTCGAGCTCACGGGGCGCACGGCACTGGCGATACAGCCGCTGGCTTGAGCGCGCAGGCGCGCGCTGGGCGCGCCTCGAGGTGGATTTCACCAACTGTCGGACGTGGTAGTGACATCGGCGTCACACAGTGCACTGCCCAAGCCGGTCGTTTCAAACACGACCGCAGCGAGTTCGTTGCCGAGGTGGACGCGATGGGCGTAGACCCAGGTTGCGCCCAAGAATGCTTCCACCATGATCAAGGCGAACACCGCATAACGGACAGCAGGATGCTGCAGGCGCTCGACCAGACCGGCGACGACCGTGCCGAGACCGTGGGTCGCGTTCGTGGTCTTCGGCACGACACCCAGCCAGGCTTTCAGGCGTCGCCAGCTCTCGATGATCTGCATGGCGAGCGCCAGCGCGATCACGCAACAGGTCATGACACGCTGCTCGGTCTGCTTTCAGACATCACTCGCTAGTCTCCCGCAATAGGGAATTCGGTGGCTCCGCTCTGCGTCGTGCCGCAGGCACACGGCAAAGATAGCCGGGCTATGGGCAGAAATCGAGGCGCGCGATCACACTATGGCTCGCGCACCCAGCACCCCGAACGCCCGCCCGATTTGGCATCGAGACCGACGTCGGTGATGCGCATGCCGCGATCGACCGCCTTGCACATGTCATACACCGTCAGCAGGGCTACCTGTACCGCATTCAAAGCCTCGATTTCGACACCGGTCTGGCCTAGCGTCTCGGCAGTGCCACGACAATGCACTGCCGGCGGATCGTTCTCCAGCACCAGTTCGACTTCGACCTTGGTCAACTGGATCGGGTGGCACAGCGGGATCAGATCGGGCGTGCGCTTGGCCGCCATGATGCCAGCCACGCGCGCCACTGCCAGCACGTCGCCTTTCTTGTGGGTGCCGGCCGCAATGTGGGCGAGGGTGTCGGCCTGCATCAGGATGCGACCGCTCGCCACCGCACGGCGACGGGTGGCGGCTTTATCGCCGACATCGACCATGCGCGCATGGCCTTGTTGGTCCAGGTGCGTCAGTTCCACCATCGCCAGTGCTCCATTGTGCGGCCGGACCCTGGTGTAGAATGCAATGCCGATTCTGAGTGCGGGCCGCAGGTTTCAAAATGCCGATCAAAGTGCGATTTTTTGCCAGTCTAGCCGAGTCCGTCGGCCGTCGCGAGGTCGAGTGTCCCCATGTGGCGGGCATGACGGTTGCGAGTGTGTGGCACGATTTGAATGGCGGTAAGTTGTTGCCGAACGGCGCCTTGTGCGCCGTCAATCACGACTACTGCACCCTCGACCAACAGCTCAACGACAAGGACGAAGTCGCGTATTTTCCGCCCGTCACGGGAGGTTGAATGAGCATCCTGATCTGCCCTGAACCCTTCGATCCCTTCGCTGCAATCCGCCTTCATCAAGAGGCCCTCGGTGCCCGCCTGCGCAGCATCGGCGCGCTGGCAAGCTTCATCGGTTCAATGCGCGATTTCAACGAAGGCGAAGCGGTCGAAGCCATGTTTCTCGATCACTATCCGGGCATGACCGATAAGCATCTCGAACGCATTGCGGCCCAGGCGCTGGCGAAGTGGAGCCTGGATGACGTGTTGATTGTGCATCGGGTCGGCGAGGTGCGACCGGGCGATCCGATTGTGCTGGTGGCGACCTGGTCGGCCCATCGCGCCCACGCCTTTGAGTCCTGCCGTGCGGTGATGGAAGAGCTGAAATCCACCGCGCCGTTCTGGAAGAAGGAACACAGTGCGAGCGGTGCGCGCTGGGTCGCGAACAATACGCCCGCGAGCAGTGCGCAATTCAAACCGTGACGCGGAGCTTGGCGCCATGCAAATAAGAGTGCTGGGCTCGGCCGCCGGCGGCGGCTATCCGCAGTGGAACTGCAATCATCCCAACTCTCGGCGCGCGCGTGCCGGCGACGCGGCTGCACCGCAGCGCACGCAATCCTCGATCGCCGTCAGTGCGGATGGCCGTGATTGGGTGTTGTTCAACGCCTCGCCTGATCTGCGCCAGCATATCAACGACACCCCCGCGCTCCATCCGCGCGATGCCTTGCGCGAAAGTCCAATCAAGGCGGTGCTGCTGACCAATGCCG
>JANLSI010000898.1:0-11173 GCA_031362345.1 Pseudomonadota bacterium | reverse complement strand
ATCGGTCGGGATCACCAGCTCGTAGCTCTCCCCGGAGACATCGGCGGTAACGCGGCCAAGGTGGCTGCGACTGCGCACCAAAACAGCGATGACGGCGGCCGGCTCGGCGGCGCGCAGAGTCTCGACCAAGGCCAGCACTTGCGCAGCTTCGTGTGCACTGTCATGGCCGATCGTGGCGTGCACGGTACAGGTCATAGGTAGCGCGGGCTTGACCGCCGTTTGCGCCACGAAGGGCACATCGAAAGCCGCCACGCTGGCGCATGCGACCGGCATCACGCCATTGATCCATGCAACCAGGGCGGCCTGGGCGCGGAAATTGACCGTTAGTTCAAGTCGCTCCAGTCGCAGGTCACCGAGTGCCGCGCCACGCAGCAAATCGGTGAACAATCGCACGTCGGCTTGCCGGAAGCGGTAGATGGACTGCATCGGATCGCCGACCAGAAACAGACTGCGCCCATCGCCCGCCACCCAGCCGGCGGTCAATGCCTCGATCAATCTATATTGAGTCAGCGAGGTGTCCTGCACTTCGTCGACCAATAAATGTTGCAGACGATAGTCGAGCTGCAGGGCCAGATCACTCGGTTGTTCGGCTGCCCCCAGTGCGACCTGCGCGGCCAGCGCGAAGCTGGTGAAATCGACCCGCCCTGCGCGCCGTCCCTGCACGTCGAACAGCGCTGCGGCCAGCTTCAAAACCGCGATCAGCGCGCCGACTACCGCACTCTCACCGGCGCCGAACATGCGCTGCGGCAGTTCCTCGACGCGGCCCAGGGCCACTTCGAGACCTGGCGTTTCGCGTAGGCGCGCAATCAAATCGAGCATGGCCTGCTTGGCCGCCCCATGGGCGCCACCGGCCGGGAAGCCTTGATTCTTGTTCAAAGCACGACGCCACACGCCCTTCTGCGTGAGCAGCAGCCGCCCGAGTCCCTGCCACAAGGCAATATCGGCGACGCGACTGCCGGGCAGCGCCGTGAGGCCGGCCAGCGCGACGATTTCGCGATCACCCTCATCGACCGCAGCCAGAGTGCGCGCAGCGCCAGCGGCGCACGCAAGTAGCTCATCGAGTTCGATGGCGGCGCGTTGCAATAGACCGTGCACCCGTTCGAGATCGGTCGCCACCACCCGCACGAAGCCGGCCTCAAGGGCGGCAAGCTCGGCGCCTTTGTGCAACACCCGCAGCCATTGGTCACGCCGCGCCAGCATATCGACCAGCAGGGTTTCGAGTTTGTCCCAGTCGTTGTCGAAATGCGCGAGCAAGTGGGCAACGGCCTCGCTCCACACGGCACCATCGGCGATGCCGGCCACGGTTTCACGGGCCGCCTCGCGATAGAGACGGGCGGCATCCTCTTCGACACTCTGCGCGCTAGACAGGCCCGCACTGATCGGCGCCTGCCGCACGATGCTCTGACACAAAGCGTCGATGGTCATGATGCGCAGGCGCGATGGCTGGGCGCGCAGATCCCAACCACAGATCTGGTCGTGGGCGAGCACCGCGCTGGCCAATCGATGGGTCGCTGCGCGGAACGGATCGCGCGGCGCTGGTTCGGCACCGAGATCCAGTGCTGCAATGATGCGTGCGCGCATTTCCTCGGCGGCTTTGCGCGTGAAGGTGATCGCGAGCACCTGCTCGGGCTGTTTCACAACGGTCAGCAGGCGCAATAGACGTTGGGTCAGTAGCGTGGTCTTACCCGAGCCAGCCGGCGCCTGCACGACGAAGGAGCGCGAGACATCGAGCGCGTCGCGCCGTGCGCCATCGTCATTCACGCTCATGCTCGTCCTCGCTGTCGCGCTCGTCATCCTCGCCGCCGAGACGCGCGAACTCGCGCACACGACACATTAAATCGAATTCGCACAGTCGACAGGTCTGGCTGCCGCGCTTGGGTGCGACCACCGCCCAACCGGCCGCGATCTCGGTCGCCAACATCGCCAAATCGACCTGCCAGGCCGCGCACTGCGCTGCCCATTGCGTCTCGTCCTCGTAGGGACTCGCCAGCCATTCGGGCTTGATGCTGTCGACCCGCCCATAGGCGATCCCACGGGTATGAAGCGCGCCACCAGCGAGCGCATAGAAGGGCAGCTGCGGCTCGTTCATGCGCGGCGCTTGCCAATCGCTGGGTGTGCACTTGCCGGTCTTGTAGTCGATGATGATCTCGCTACCGTCGTCGCAGCAGTCGACGCGGTCGAGGCGCACGCGGAATTCAAGTGCACCGAGACGCACCTGACGTGGCTCCTCGACCGCCACCACCGTAAAAGGCGTGCGCTGGAGCTCAAGCTCCAGCCAGCGTTCGAGCAGTGCCAACAGGCGTTCGCGCTCGACCTCCAGCACCGCCCGTTCCAGCGCGGTTGGCGCCGGCACCCTCGGCAGTGCCTGCTGCACGGCCGCCGCGATGCGCGCGGCACGCTCGTCACTGGCGAGTGCGCGGAGCGCTGCCTGCGAACCGAGACCCGTCCACAATGCGGCGAGCGCGCGATGCACGGCGTTACCCTTGTCGAGCGCGCTCAGACCCGGCCGCGGCTCGTCGGGCGCACGCACGGCGAGACGATAGCGAGCATAGGCACGGAACGGACAGGCCGCCTGCGCGGCCAGCACACCGGCGCCGCCATGCAAAGCCTGCGCTGGCGGCGGACCCACCTCGTCGCTGACCTGTTCCATGCGCGGCGCGGGCTGACGCCAACGCGCCGGGACAAAACGCTGTGGCGCCGTGACCGCCACGCTGCGCAGCGCCGGCAATAGCGGACTCGCGCTGAAGACCAGCTCGCCATCGCCGGCGCGATAGCTCGCGATCCGCACACCGTCACCGGCTGCCAGCGCACCGACCAAGTCGCGCGCGCGCGCCAATTCACGCCCGGCATCGGCACCTGGCATACCGGCCGCGCGCTGCAGCGCGAGCGGCAGACAGGGCGAAGATCGCGCGCCGTTGACGAAGGCCGAAGACTCGCAACCCGCCAACCACAAGGCGGTCGGCGCAAGCACTAGGGCTTCGCGGGGCGTGACCACGAACACGCCATTGCGCGCCGTGCCGTTGCGTGGCGAACTGTCAAGCAACAAGCGGCGCAGACGCGCCAGCGCTTCGCTGGCGGTATGGGCTGGCAACACCCCATCGAGGCGTTGTAGACGATCACAAACTTCGCCCCAGTCGCGCTGCAGACGCAGGGTATCTGCGCCGAGGGGCGCCTCGCCCGGCCACGCGGCGAGCGCCAGCGCGCGCTCGAAATATTCCAGCCACGCTAGCAAGGACTGACGCCGTGGCCGCCCGGCCCGTAAGGCCAACAATTGTTCGAGCAGAGTCGCGAGTTGCGGACAAGCATGGGCCGGCAGACGCAGCTGATCACGCACCACGCCGAAGGGCAGCTCGTAGCGATTGCGCGCGCGCAGCGCGGCATCGGCGCGGGCTCGTGCGCCACGCTCGCCGGCAGCACCAGCGATGCTCGGGCTGCGCAGCAGGGCGCTCAAGACGTCCCAGCGCGTGAGCTGTGCGAATTCGAGAATGGCCAGCGCGGTGGCAATACGCGGATCGCGACTCAAGGGCAGACGCGCGGTGACATGCACCCTCTCGACTTCGCCAAACACATCGCGCACACAGCGCAACACGAGATCCTGATCCTCGCGCAGACTGTCGAGCGCAAGCACCACGCGCGGACTGCGTGCGGATTCGTCGCGCGCCCAGGCGAGCGCGGCATAGAGTTCCTGTTCGCGATCAGCAAAGGCACAGGCGGTGAAGCGCGCGGCGTTGGCCTGCACAGCCGGCGGGCTGCGCGGCAACAGCGCCGTGACTGCCGGTGCCTGGGCCAAAAAGCCGTGGGCCAGCAGGCCTTGCGACAGCGCCGCACCGCCCGCCGACAACAACCGCGCTTGATCGGTCACGTGCAACTCGCGACAACGTTCGAGATAGTCGGCCGACCAGCGTTGAAAGGCCGCCACGTCGTCATTGATCAGCGCCGCTGCGGGCGGCCATGGCAAGCGCCAGGCGTGCAGCCCGTGCCAGGCTTCGCGCGCGGCCAGTGCGGCCACCTCGGGCGCGTCGATGTCGAGTGCTTCGTCATCGCTGACCACGCTGGCCCACAGCGCGAGTTCCTGTTCCGGCGACAACACGAAGTCGACACCCGGCCCGCCACCGAGCCCTTGCTCGCGCTCGAAACGCTGCACGAGCAGTGCCGGCAGGGTGTGCACCGACGGTGGCCGCCAGGCGCGTGCGCCGACCGCCCGACCGTGTTGATCGAGTGCCGCGTTCAACACGCGCAGCGCCGCACCGTCGGGCACCACAATGCTGGCGGTGGGCGCGCAGAGCGCGTCAAAGGGCTGTAAATGCACGTCCATAGCTGTCTGGATACTGTCCGCGTAATCGAGAAGAACGGCGCTGGGCGTGGCGGGCGCGCTGCTATACTCCCAGCCGCCTTCGCCGAGAGCCGTGCATGCGCCGCGTCCTAGTCTCTATCTGTGTCGCTCTGCTGTCGACAGCGCCAGCCGCAGCGCGCATGTATCAATGGCAGAACGCCGCGACCGGCACCACCCAACTGTCCGGCACACCGCCCGCCTGGTATCGCAGCAGCGCACACGGACCGCGCGTCTACGTATTCGAAAACAACCAGCTCGTCGATGACACGGGTATTGTCGTCTCGGCGGAACAACGCGAAGCATTGCGTGCGCAAGCCTTCGGCCAGCCACCGGCTGCGGGCTTGGCGCGCGAGGACGCACCCGCACGAGCCGCGCCCGGTGAGGACAAACCGACCCTGGCCAAGCCCGTCAGCGCGCTGCCGGCCGCTGCTGTGGACAGCGTGGTCATCGCGCCGACAGCGTCCGTCGAGAGCACCACGGTCGGCAAGGCGGCGGCGCTCAAAGCCTTGATCGATGCCTGGGATCAACACCAGCTCGATCAGGCGCGCTCACTGCTCGATATGTTGCCGAGCGAGAATAAGCCCGTGCCCACGCCGCGCTGAGGCGCGGGACTCAGTCGTCACGCTTCAACAGGCTGGCGACGGCGTCCCAGAACCCGACCTTATCCGCCGTCGCAATCTCGCGCATCTCCTGCAGTGTGCGATTGGCCGGGTCGATCTGTAGACCGAGCGCGACATAGCTGCGTGCCTGCTCGAAACGATCATCGGCGATAGCCTGCTCGGCCAGCATCGCGAAACGCGCGGCGACGGCCAGCATGCCGGCGCGGGCATCGAGATTGGCGGGGTCGTGCTGCAACATACGCGAGAAGTAGTAGTAAGCGTTGTCACGTGGCGGCTCGGTCAGTCGCAAATCATCGAGACTGTGCCGCCCCAGCCACAGTAATGCCTGGGCGACCTGTTCGGGCGCCGTGCCGGAGGGCATGACGGGCTCGCTAGTCGGCCGCACGTCAAGGGTGGTGGTCGCCACCTCGCGCGTTGGGGCGGGCGGTTCAAGACCACGTTCTATGGTCAGCAACACACCCCAGCCGAGACCGCACAAGACCAGCAGGCCGATCAATACCCATTGCAGTGGTCGCAGACGGCGGCGAGGGGCGGCCAATAGCATGGTGTGCGTCGTAACACCGCTCCCCGAGCGCTCGGCCGTCACATCGATGTCGGGACTCGCGGCCATCTCAGTCCTGGATTTGACGATGCCGTTGCGACGCATCTGTGCGATGAAATGGATGAGGCTGCGGGTATCGCGAAAGCGGTCCTTGCGCGACTTGGCCATCATCAAGTTCAGCAATTCCTGATACTGCTCGAGACCCGACGGTAACTGGGGAATCGGCGCCTTCTTGTGCATGAGGATGACGTCGATGACTGAATCGGCGACGTAGGTGCGCGCGCCGGTCAGCATCTCGTAGAAGATGACGCCGAGTGAATAGATGTCGGCGCGGCCATCGATGGGGCCCGACTCCGATTGTTCCGGTGCCATGTAATTGGGGCTGCCAACGAACATGCCGGTCGAGGTCAGATCGGAATCGTTGCTCAAGCGTTTGGCGATGCCGAAGTCGCTCAGCAGCGGCGTGCCATCGCGCCGGAAAAGAATGTTGCCGGGCTTGACGTCGCGATGCACGATGCCATTGTCGTGGGCGGCGGCGAGGCCGGCGGCGACCTTCTCGACCATCTCAATGGCCTCGATCGGCGCGAAGACCTTGCTCAGTAGGCGATCTTTCAAGTCACCGCCCTCGACGTATTCCATCGAGATGAAGATCTGGTCGCCGGCCTGACCGATGTCGTAGATGGTGATGATGTGTGGGTGATTGAGGGAGGCGATGATGCGCCCCTCGTTCAAGAAGCGCTCGACGGTCTCAGCGGTGATGCCGGTGCTGGTATCGAGTATCTTCAACACCACCTGACGGCCCAGGGATCGCTGCTCAGCGAGATACACGGTGGCCATACCACCCTGGCCAATCAAGCGCTTGATCTCGTAGCCAGGGATCTCCATCGGCGGATTATAGACCGGCCTATGACCGAAATAGGCGCGGGCCGGCCAGACTCGGGCTGCCTTTTGTGTGGTCCTCGGGTTACAGTACCGAGGCTTTCGACAACCACACGAACCTAGCCATGCCCAACTCCAAGAACGCCGTCAAGGCCGCCCGTCCCCGTTCACGCAAATTGATCGAAGACATGTTGCAGGAACGCCAGCAGATGCTGGTCCTTCTGTGGGAACTGTCCAAGCTCGACTTGAGCAAGCCGGATGAAGCCACGCGCCAGACGCTGGAAGACTTCCAGGAAATCCTGGTTGACTACATCGCCGCAGCGCATTTCGGTTTGTACCAGCGCATTGCCGAGGGCAATGAGCGGCGCCAGGCGGTGCTCGACATCGCGCGCGAGATCTACCCGCGCATCGCCCGTTCGACGGACATCGCGGTGGAATTCACCGAGAAATACGACAACCCCGAGGCCGGTACCGATACCGCCAAGCTGCCCGACGACTTGTCGCTGCTGGCCGAGGAAGTGACCACGCGCATTGAGCTCGAAGACAAACTGATCCTGGCGATGGTGGGTGGAGATTTCCCGATCCCGAAGGTACCGAGAACGGCGTAGCTGGCGAGGGTTGTGATGCGCATGTCCGAATTTATTCGGACGCCCGATCTGCTTCGGTCACCCGTAACTTCGCTCGAATGAAATCCGCGTGGGACAGATGCAGGAGATCCGCCAGCTTGCGGATGTAGTACTCCTCGTAGTGATCGACGCGACCGTCGGCCTGCGCAACCCGCCATAGCATTTCCAGCAACGCCAGCTTCTGCGTGCGACTCAAGCTTTGGTTGATAGTGGCGGTGAAATCGTACAACGACACCGCCTCGTCAACGGCTGCGACGGCCGTTGCCACCAGGGTGTCGAGATCCTCGTCCTCAAGTTTGCACAGGCGGGCGATCGCGGCAACCACACTGCGCCGCTCCTCAGCGGCGACGTTGTGATCGGCACGCGCTACTTCGATCAGTAGCGCGGCCACGGCGAGTGGCAGGGGGTCGACAGTCGTCTGCGGGCCGCTGAGGCGCGCGAACCCCTCATCGAGTAAGGCTTTGAAGTGGCGAAGCATGGCAATCCACGGGCTGTTCGGGAACGGCATGTTAGCCCGCCCATCCCACGCGCCCAAGACCACGCTTGCTTCGTGTAGGCGAAAGTGGGGCAGCCCTATAGGATGACCCGCATGCCACGCCTTCATGTCGATACTGAACTCAGCAGCGGCGCCGAATGCGTGCTGCCGAACACCGCCGCGCATCATGTGCGCGATGTCCTGCGCCTGGAGCGCGGCGCCGAACTGGTGCTGTTCAATGGCTGCGGCGGTGAGTACGAGGCGCAGTTAGTGGCGGTGGCGCGCGGCGAAGTGCGCGCGGCCGTCGGCACCTACCGTGATGGCGCGGTCGAATCACCGCTGGCGATCACCCTGGTGCAATCCATTTCGCGCGGCGAGCGCATGGACTACACCCTCCAGAAAGCCGTCGAACTCGGCGTGCGGCACATCGTACCGGTGACCAGCACCCGCACCGTCGTGCGGCTGGACAGCGCGCGCGAAGAAAAACTGCTCGAACACTGGCGCGGCATCGTGCGTCATGCCACCGAACAAAGCGGCCGCACGGCCCTGCCTGATGTCGCCATGGTGCTGTCACTCGGCGTCTGGCTGGCGAGCGCCAGCGGCGCGCGCGCGTACATGCTCGACCCGTTTGCCACCAGCAGCCTCGCCGCGCAGCCACCGCCCAGCGGCGCAGTGGCGATCGTGGCGGGCCCAGAAGGCGGCTTCAGCAGTGATGAACGGGCGCAAATGGCGCGCGCCGGGGTGATACCCGTGCGTCTAGGGCCAAGGATCCTGCGCACGGAGACGGCAGCGCTGTGCGCGCTGACGATCTTGCAGACGCAGTGGGGGGATCTGGGGTGAGGGGCATCCCTACCCGGCCCGCAAACGCTTCCTGACCTGCGCTATCAGGCGCCGACTCACCAGCAGTTTCTCCGGCCGCGCCTCAAACACCACCGATACATTGCCATCGCCATCGCGTTCCAGACCTCGCACATGGGCAGCCTGCACCAGCGCGTTGCGATGAATGCGCACGAAGTCCGCAGTGAATTCCTCTTCGAGGGCAGACAGAGAATCTTCGATCAAGAGTTGCGCATTCACCGCCACCGCGCTGACATAGCCCTGATCGGCGTGGAAATACAGAATCTCGGCCACCGGCAACAAGCGCAGTGCGCCGCCCACTATTGCACTCACGTGGCGGCGGTGGCCCAGCGCGCTCACTGTCTGCTCGGCCAGCACCTCGCGCGCCAGGCACAAGCTTGCGGCTCGGTGCAGCGCTTCACGCAGACGCTCGCTGCGTACTGGCTTCAATAAATAATCGAGCGCATGGGTTTCAAAGGCGGCGAGCGCGTGTTGGTCGTAGGCGGTGGTGAAGATCACGATCGGCGGCTGTTCGAGACGGCGCACATGGCGCGCGACTTCGAGACCATCCATACCGGGCATACGCACATCGAGCAGCACCACGTCAGGCGCGAGCCGCGCAATGGCGGCCAGACAGGCGATGCCGTCGTCTGCCTCGCCGACCACTTCGCCGGCGGCTAGATCATCAATCTGCGATGCCAGCCGCCGCCGCGCCAGCGGCTCATCGTCCACGATCAGGATTTTCACGCCGGTGTCTCGCCGGTCAACGGCACCACCATGCGCACCACATAGCAGCCGTCGGTTTGTTCGCTCCGCAGTTGCGCCGCTGCGCCGAAATGCGCGCGCAGCCGCTGGCGGACATTATTCAATGCGATGCGGTTGCCGTCATGGTGATGGGTGGCGCTGTCGACTTCGAAGGGATTGGAGACCATCACCTCCAGCATCGCACCGACACGCCGTAGGGCAATCACGATAGTGCCACCGCCGCGGGTTGGCTCAATGCCGTGATAAATGGCGTTCTCGACTATTGGTTGCAGGCTCAACAAAGGCAGACGTGCGTCGCTGAGCATAGGCTCGACTTGCCAGTCGACCTTGAGGCGCTCGCCGAGGCGCAAACGCTCAATGTTCAGATAGCGTTCGACGAAATCGATCTCAGTCGCAATCGACACCGGCGCGCGCGCATCAGCCAAACTGGCGCGAAACAGATCGGCCAAATCCTCCACCGCACGTTCGGCGAGCGGCGGGTCGCTGCGTGTGAGGCTGGCGATGGTGTTCATGCAGTTGAAGAAAAAATGCGGGCGGATGCGTGCCTGCAGGGCCTCAAGCCGAGCGGAGGCCTCCGAGGCCATGCGCTGCTGCCAGTGAAACTGCACATAGAAATAACGCAATACCAGGGCCGCGACGATGGCTGCCACGCACACCGTGCGCAATACCAGGTCGCCATGGCGGACATGGATGATGGCACCCGCACCTACCACCGGATTGACCACCCACCAGGCGAGTTCCGCCACCGTCCATGCCACCGCCAACACCAGCAGGAAGCTGGCGACGGCGATGGTACGTTCGGAACGGCCGGTCAGGGGTCGGCGCGCCAGACACAGGGCCGCTGCCGAAGACAGGCCCAGCCATTGCGTATAAATAGACAACAACGCCAACTCGTCGACGAAGCTCGGCCCGAAGCCATGGCGGGCGATGCTCGCGATCAGTGCCACCAGCTCGCTGCTGATCACCACCACGAACAGCGCATGCACGCCACACAAATCGGGCAGAAAGACTGCGTCGCGGTCCAACGCCGCCTCGCGCAACTCAGACGCGCGCATAACAGAACGCCGACACCAACAGGCGTGGCACAGTGCTGACGGGCGGGAAGTAGACCGACATGGTGTGCGCTAGTGTCGTCCGCGCCTCGCTGCGCGGTCAATCGGGGCGGCGACGCTGGGATATACTGCCGCATCTTTTTTTCAGCCAGCCCCATCCAAGCGCACGCCATGTCATCGATTCCCGCATCTGAGAAACTCTGGGGCGGCCGCTTCACCGCGCCGACCAATGCCTTCGTCGAGGAATTCACCGCCTCGGTCGGCTTCGATCAACGTCTGGCGTTGTGCGACATCCGCGGCTCCATCGCCCACGCGCGCATGCTGTCGGAATGCGGCGTGATCACCGCTGCCGAATTCGAGCGCATCGCCACCGGCCTGGAATTGATACGCGCCGATATCGAAGCCGGTCACTTCAGCTGGTCGGTCAAGCTCGAAGACGTGCACATGAATGTCGAGAGCGCGCTAGTTGAACGCATCGGTGAAGTGGGCAAGAAACTGCACACTGCGCGCTCGCGCAACGATCAAGTCGCGACCGACATCCGGCTCTATCTGCGCGAGGAGATCGACGCCCTGCTTGAGCGCCTCGGATGGCTCATGCATGGGCTGGTCGCGCTCGCCGAACAAGAAGCCGACACCCTGCTGCCGGGCTACACCCACCTGCAGGCAGCGCAACCCTGCTCCTTCGGCCACCATATGCTGGCTTGGTTCGAGATGCTGTTGCGCGACGCTGGTCGACTGCGTGACTGCCGTGCGCGGGTCAATGTGTTGCCGCTCGGCGCCGGTGCGCTGGCCGGCACCACTTTCCCCATCAATCGCGCGCGCTGCGCCGAATTGCTCGGCTTCGAAGCGGTCGCAGAGAATTCGCTGGACGCGGTCAGCGATCGCGATTTCGCGATCGAATTCAGCGCTTGCGCATCCTTGATCATGGTGCACTTCTCGCGCATGTCCGAGGAACTGGTGCTGTGGAATTCCCAGGCCTTCGGCTTCGTCGTTATCGATGATGCGTTCTGCACCGGCTCATCGATGATGCCGCAGAAGAAAAACC
>JANLSI010000893.1:0-17409 GCA_031362345.1 Pseudomonadota bacterium | reverse complement strand
GCCATGGGTGTGAAACTCGCACACATCTTCGCCGGTGAAGGACGCCGGCGCTGAGAAATACAGGATCAGTCCGGCGTCGATAGTGTCGCCGGCAGCGCTGCGGATCGAGCGATACATCGCCTGACGTGGCGCGGGGATGATGCCGATGAGGGCCATGAGGAGCTGCTGAACGGCAGGCCCGGAAGCGCGCACCACGCCCAGGGCGCCGTGGCCGTGGGCGGTGGCGATGGCGGCAATAGTGTCACTCGCCGTCACGGTGGCGAGTGTCAGTTTGCTTTGGCCTCTACCGCGCGCGTTATCTGCCACTGTTGCGCGATAGACAGCATGTTATTCACGAACCAGTAGAGCACCAGACCGGATGGAAAGAAGGCGAAAAACACCGTGAACATGATGGGCATGAACTGCATTACTTTGGCCTGCATCGGATCGATGGGCGCGGGGTTGAGTTTCTGTTGCGCCCACATGCTGATGCCCATAAGTAGCGGCAAGACGAAAAAAGGATCCTTCTCCGACAGGTCATGGACCCACAAGATAAACGGCGCTTGCCGCATTTCGACGCTTTCGAGCAACACCCAGTAAAGCGCAATAAAGACCGGGATCTGGATCACGATCGGTAGACAGCCACCGAGCGGATTGATCTTCTCGTCCTTATACAGCTTCATCATGGCTTGATTGAGCTGGGCGCGATCGTCGGCAAAGCGCTCGCGCAGCGCCAGCATGCGCGGTTGTACGCGACGCATGTTGGCCATCGATCGATAACCGGCGGCGGATAGCGGGAAGAACATGACTTTGAGCAACAGCGTTACCAGGATGATGGCGAAACCCCAATTGCCGGTCTGGTCATGAATGTAGCGCAAGGTCATGAATAGCGGCTTGGCGATGGGCCACAGAAATCCGAAATCCACACTCAGTTCTAATCCCGGTGCAACCGCTGAAATGATGTCGTGGCGTTTCGGTCCGATGTAAACCCGGCTCGACAAGGTCTGCTTGGTCGCTGGTGCAAGGGCGACTTCCGGGCCTTGGTAACCAACCAAGTAATGTGTTTCGTCAAGGATTTTTGAGTAGAAATGATAGGGAACATCGGGCGGTGGGATTAGAGCCGTCACGAAGTAATGTTGAATAATTCCGACCCAGGCGTTCTCAGCGCTGACCGCGATGGGGGTTTCCTTGATGTTTTTGAATGTGAATTTGGCAAAGCGCTTTTCGGGTGTCGACAAAGCGGGGCCGGTAAAGGTGTAGACCATACCGCGACGCGACGATTCGTCGTTGCGTTTGAGTTGTTCGTACAGATGAGCGCGCAGCGGCTCGCTGCTGTTGTTGGCGACATCGTGTTCGATAGTTAGCGTGTAACTGCCGCGCGTAAGTATGATGCGCTTTTCAACCATGACGCCATTCGGTGCAGTCCAATGCAGGGGGATGACCAGCTGCTCTGCGCCTGGGGCGAGGGTGTAGGAATCTGCGTCCGCCGTGTAGAGGGAGTGGTGGGTCGGTAGATTCTCCGATCCGGTCAAACCGCTCTCTTGAATGAATACCCGCGCGGCATTTGTTCCGAGCAGTTCAACGGGCGGCGCGCCGGGCGCGGTGCTGGTGGGATAGCCGAGAAGTGAGACACTTTCGAAAGTGCCGCCGGCTGTAGAAATCTGGATTTCAAACAGATCACTCTTGGCGCTAATGATTTTCGCGGTTACTGCCGACAGCGATGCTGCGGTGGTGCTCGGTAGGGATGTGGTGGTGGGGCTATCGCCGGCAATTGCAGGGGGCGGTGGCGCGGTCGAAGGTACCGAACTTTCGGAGCTTACGGCTAACGGCGCTGAGGGCGCTGATGGATAGTCTTTCTGCCAAGCTTCCCATAGTTGAAAGCCCGTGAACGAAAGGGCCACGATGAGTAGCAGGCGTATATGTTCCATGGTGTGGGGAAATGCTTTTTATCGTTTGCGTGGCGAAGGGTGGCGAGGCTGTTGAGCGTTCAAGGCTCCGAAAGCTCGGTTAATGCTCGCGCGCAACTCGTGCCTTTCAGCCAGTGCGGCGTTTGGTTTGAGCAACACAAAAATATCCAAGGGCGGCAGGTGTCGACCCAGCGCACGAAACGTCTCGCGCAGAAGCCGCTTCAACTGGTTGCGACGGGTGGCTTTCCTGGCAACGCGTTTACTTACCGCGAGGCCTAGGCGGGCAGCTTGAGCCGTATTAGGTCGGTAGTAAATGACGAACCGGGGATCATTGTATCGATGCCCGCCCTCAAGAAGGGCTGTGAAGTCAGCGGAAACGCGCAGACGCTGAGCCGGACGCAGCTTACTTGAGGTTGTGCCTGGATCGTCGTCGCCGGTGGCGGGCCTCAGGGGGTCAATCGCAGCCGGCCGCGCGCGCGTCGAGCTTTCAGAACACGCCGGCCGCCTTTGGTTTTCATACGGGCACGGAAACCATGGTTACGGACACGCTTGAGGCGGCTGGGTTGAAATGTTCTTTTCATCTTGAGTCCATCTATTGGTTTAGTTGGCGGCCGGCGCGAGATGACGTTAGGCGCTCGGACGGGGCGCTAGAAAGGCGCGTGATGGTAGGTAAGTATCGGAAATATGTCAATGTTCGCGGGGTTTTCAGCGACTAGTTTTGGGCCTGTGGATAACGACTTTGAAGGCGTATACACTCGCCAAGCCCTTCCCGTACGACCCAGAAAAAAGCAAAACTACGTGCAGCATTCCATTTGGCAGCAGTGCCTTATTCAGCTTGAGAGAGAGCTCACACCGCAGCAATTCAATACTTGGATTCGACCCTTACAGGCCATCGAACTTGAGCAGGGCTTGGAGATCCTCGCACCCAACCGCTTTGTGCTGGATTGGATACGCGACAAATACGGGAGCCGAATCCGGGCGATTCTCGATCAGTTGTCGGGTGCCAGCAGTATCAATGTGTTGATGGGGATAGGCAGTTTAGCCACTGCAAAAGCTCAACCGACTCCTCGGGTCCAGCCTGAGATCCCTGTCAAAAAAGCCGAGCCGGTCGGAAAAAGAGTGAACGGCCTCAAGCAGGATTTCACTTTTGAAAGTTTCGTTGAAGGGAAGTCCAACCAGCTGGCTCGGGCAGCTTCGTTACAAGTTGCTGAAAATCATGGAAAAGCATACAACCCGCTATTCATTTGCGGGGGTGTAGGACTCGGTAAGACGCACCTGATGCATGCCGTCGGCAATCTCATCATGGCGCAAAAGCCGACAGCGCAGGTCGTCTATCTGCATTCGGAGCGTTTTGTGGCGGATATGGTCAAGGCGCTACAGCACAACGCGATCAATGAATTCAAACGCTTCTACCGTTCGGTGGACGCCTTACTGATAGACGATATTCAGTTTTTTGCCGGAAAAGAGCGTTCTCAAGAGGAGTTTTTTCATACTTTCAATGCCTTACTTGAGGGCCAACAACAGATCGTACTGACCTGTGATCGCTATCCGAAGGAAGTATCGGGTGTCGAGGAAAGACTCAAATCGCGCTTCGGCTGGGGATTAACCGTGGCCATTGAACCTGCGGAGCTGGAAACACGAGTCGCGATCCTGATGATGAAAGCTCAACAGAGCAATGTCGACCTTCCTCATGAAGTGGCGTTTTTTATCGGTAAGCGGTTTCGATCAAATATCCGCGAGCTCGAAGGTGCGCTGCACCGGGTTGTGGCGAACGCGCATTTCACGGGTAACCAGATCACCTTGGAATTCGCCAAAGAAGCCCTGCGAGACTTGCTAGCGCTGCAAGATCGCCTGATAACCATGGACAATATTCAGAAGACCGTTGCTGAATACTACAAGGTGCGCATCGCGGATCTGCTATCGAAACGTCGTACACGTTCCATTGCGCGACCGCGGCAAGTAGCGATGGCTCTAGCGAAAGAGTTGACCAACCACAGTCTGCCGGAAATCGGCGACGCTTTTGGCGGCCGCGACCACACGACTGTTATCCACGCTTGCCGAAAGGTAGCTGAACTCAAGGCTAGCGACTCCAGAATTCAGGAAGATTACGCTAACCTGGAAAGGATACTCACAACTTGAAGATAAGTGGTTTAACAACTTGTGGACAAGTTTTCAGGCTGAAATCGAGTGTTTTTATGCACCACTTATACACAGTTAGCGCCTCGCTTCTGGTGCAGATTTAGAGGAAAATACATCTATTAATTAGATAGATGTGAGTTATCCCCGGTATCCGGCGCTCTAATTACAGATACAACAATGAAGATCAAAATCACAAGAGAAATACTGTTACCAGTTCTTCAGGCAGCCAATAACGTTGTAGAGCGTCGGCAGTCGCTCCCGATTTTGAGTAATGTGCTCATTGTTGCCGGAGACGAGGGAATTCAGATTACGGCGACCGATATGGAAGTCGAATTGGTCAGCCAGATCGATAATCCGGTTGCTGAGAAAGGAAGCGTGGCGCTTCCGGCACGCAAGCTTTTCGATATTTGTCGAGCACTCCCTCAGGAATCAGAAATGACCATCGATTCTTCCGGGACTAAAGCCAAGATAGCCTCTGGACGAAGCCGCTTCTCTTTGGCGGCCATGAGTGCCGATGAGTTTCCCAGCATCGGTGCGTTTGACACCAGCGTGAACCTCAAGCTCCCGACCGGTACGCTCTCCGACTTATTGGAAAGTACAAGCTTTGCTATGGCCCATCAGGATGTCCGGTATTACCTCAACGGACTGCTTCTTGAAATTGACAGCAGCCGAATTCGAGCCGTCGCCACCGATGGACATCGCTTGGCGATGACTGACAAAGCTGTAGATATAGCGCTGGAAGCCCCCAAACAATGCATCGTCCCGCGCAAAGGTGTGCTCGAAATAGTACGCTTACTGAACCCAAGCAACAGTACGGCGCAAATTGCTGTCGGTGAAAATCATTTCCGTGTTACCTCAGGAAATCAATCGCTTACGACAAAGTTAGTCGATGGACGTTTCCCCGATTATGAGCGGGTGATCCCGCGTGAAACGGACAACCGCGTCGTTGCCAGCCGGGAAGCTCTTCGCGCTGGCTTGAGCCGCGCATCGATTCTATCAAACGAGAAATTCCGTGGTATCCGCTTGATATTGAAAAAGAATCTCTTAACGGCCGTAGCTCATAACCCAGAGCAAGAAGAGGCGGAGGAGGAGATCGAGGTCGAGTACAGCGGCGCGGCTGTTGAGGTAGGTTTCAACGTCTCCTATTTGTTGGATGTGCTTGGGGTAATGAGGTCGGATACGGTTCGCCTTGATCTGATTGACGCCCAAAGCAGTTGTCTTTTGCAGGCGCCGGAGGATGCGACCTCGCGATATGTGGTCATGCCAATGCGGCTCTAGATATTGGCAACAGGTACGTTAATACGCATCTGCAATTTATTGAATATTTCCAACCTGGGCGACACTCTCTTAGCATGAGATTCATGTCGCTCAAGGCAATAAATCTTCGGTGTTTTCAGGACGTGAGTTACCGGCCTGGTCCGCGTAATAACCTGATTCATGGCGCCAATGGAAGCGGTAAGACCACGCTTTTGGAGGCCCTATATATCGCTAGCTTAGGCAAGTCTTTTCTGACCAACCGGACATCCGATTTGGTGTTGGCGGGTTCCAAGGGCTTGTCGATTACGGCAGAAGTGGGCAAAGATTCTGAAGAGTTCAGTACCTCGGTCATCGTGATAAAAAAAAATAAAGCAGATACCCAGATAACGCTCGATGGACAGGCGATAACGACAGCTTCAGCATTGGCTCGGGACTTTCCGGTTCTAGTCATTAATTCGAGAGCGCCGGAGCTTTTGGGCGAAAACCCGAGTAATCGCAGGGCGCTGCTTGATAGATCGTTGTTCCACGTGAAACATTCTTACGTCGATCTATGGAAGGATTATCGACACGCATTGCGACAACGCAACGAGTTGCTGCGCAGAACCATGAAATCGCAAGCCGCCTACTGGGAACAGAAGCTCGGCGAGCGCGCGGACGCAATAAACAGCGCCCGGGAATCGATTGTCTCGGCAATTAATGAAAAGCTAACTGTTAGCGAAATTCCAGGTCTGAATACCGCCGACCTTCACTTCGAGTTTTCTCCCGGGTGGAACCGTGAACTTGGACTTGTGAAACAGCTCCACGACGACTGGGGTCGGGATTGTGAAATCGGCTATACCATGGCTGGCCCGCATCGGGCTGACCTGTCCCTGTGGCAAGGGGGCCGTGCTGTGGCTAAGAAGCTTTCCCGAGGACAATCGAAGATTGTCGTCTGTCTGGTTATAACAGCGGTAGCCCAGTTCATAAAAGCGGCCTCTATCTCGCCGGTGATCCTTGTCGACGACTTGGTAGCAGAACTCGACGATAGGATGCTCTGTCGGGCGATCGAATCGATACAGGCTGTCCAGACTCAGTGCTTCTTTACTGCTATAAAGCCTTCCGAAATTCGCAACCTGTTACCCAGTGATACATCGATGTTCCACGTGGAACGAAACGACCAAAAACCTCTCCCTGCGTGAGCAAAATGCGATGACCTACGATTCAAAAAACATCAAAGTACTTAAAGGTCTCGACGCTGTAAGAAAGCGCCCTGGAATGTACATCGGTGACACCGATGATGGTACGGGTTTGCATCACATGGTTTTTGAGGTCGTTGACAACTGCGTGGACGAAGCCCTCGCCGGCTACTGCAAGAATATTGATGTCCGCATTCACAGCGACGGAGGGGTAACCGTCACCGATGACGGGCGCGGAATTCCCGTTGATATTCATGAAGAGGAGCAGCGTTCGGCCGCTGAGGTCATCATGACAACGCTCCACGCCGGCGGAAAATTTGACGACAACTCCTATAAGGTGTCCGGCGGATTGCACGGCGTAGGTATCTCCGTGGTTAACGCGCTTTCAGACAGATTGACGCTTCTCATTCGACGTGAAGGAAAACTCTGGCGCCAGGAATATCACGAAGGCGATCCGCAAAATCCTTTGGAAGCAGTCGGGGACACTGATCGTACCGGCACTGAGATTCGCTTTTACCCAAGCGCTAAAACATTCACCAATATTGAATTTCATTACGACATCCTGGCTAGTCGCCTAAGGGAATTGTCGTTTCTAAACTCTGGGCTTCGCATCAATCTTTCCGACGAACGCTCCGACAAAAAGGACCAGTTCGAGTATCAAGGTGGTATCGCGGCCTTTGTCGAACTCCTAAATAAGACAAAAACGCCTTTGCACCCCGCCGTAATTCAGATTGGCGGTTCGAAGGACAACATCGTCGTTGAACTCGCGATGCAGTGGAATGACTCCTATCAGGAAAATATCTATTGCTATACGAACAACATCCCTCAGCGGGATGGAGGAACCCACCTTGCAGGTTTTCGTGCTGCCCTAACCCGGACATTAAACCAATACCTCGAAAAAGAAGGGATCGCCGCTAAGCATAAAATTTCTATCGCGGGCGAGGATGTGCGGGAAGGTCTTACGACGGTCCTGTCTATCAAGCTTCACGACCCGAAGTTTTCGTCACAGACTAAAGAGAAGCTCGTTTCCAGCGAAGTAAAAGGTACGGTGGAATCTATTGTCTCAGATAGCTTGCAGGCCTTTCTGCTCGAACACCCGCAGGACGCGCGCGCGATCATGGCCAAGATTGTTGATGCAGCACGCGCCCGTGAAGCAGCTCGCAAAGCCCGGGAGTTAACCCGACGTAAGACAGCGCTTGATGTCGCCGGCTTACCCGGAAAACTCGCTGACTGTCAGGAGCGCGATCCCGCCCGCTCTGAGCTCTTCATCGTCGAGGGTGACTCGGCTGGTGGTTCAGCAAAGCAAGGGCGTGATCGCCGTAACCAAGCCATCTTGCCGCTGAAAGGTAAAATCTTAAATGTCGAAAAGGCGCGTTTTGACAAAATGCTCTCGTCGACCGAAGTCGGAGCTTTGATTACGGCCCTTGGCTGCGGTATCGGCGTGGAAGAGTACGATCCATCGCGCCTTCGTTACCATCGCATCATCATCATGACCGATGCAGATGTGGACGGATCCCATATCAGGACTCTGCTTCTCACCTTCTTTTACCGCCAGATGCCCGAACTGGTTCAGCGTGGACATATATTTATTGCCCAGCCACCGCTCTACAAGGTCAAGAAAGGCAAGAACGAACGCTATCTCAAGGACGATCCAGAGCTTGATGCGTACTTCATGGAGCTTGCCATTCACGACACCGAAATCGACTTGGGCGAAGCGCGTCTTTCCGCAAACAGGCTAGCCGAAATTGGTCGAGAGTACCTGTTCCTGCAGCAGATCCAGCGACGACTGGAAGCTCGATATGCGGCGGTGGTCCTACGGGGTCTGCGCCGCGCCCAGGACCTCAAAAGCCCCGAGCTGGCCAATCGTGAAATCATTGAACAATGGTTGGTCCATTTCGCTACGGCACTCAATCTGGTCATCGGCGGTGAACGGCAGATGGCAACTATTGAACTCATCTACCAAAGCGTTGACTCGTGGTCACTATTGATCCGTGCCGTTATCAACGGATCATCGCTAACCTCGCGGCTCGACCGAGAGTTCTTCTCAAGTTCGGAATACCGCCATTTGAACCGTCTCGGCCAGATTTTTGACGACCAACAACCAGAGTCCGTTGCTGTACACCGTGGCGACGACGTCACCATCCTAAATTCCATGGGCGAAGCGTTTGCGATGCTACTGGATACTACCCGTCGTGGTGTGACAGTTCAAAGGTACAAGGGGTTGGGTGAAATGAATCCAGAGCAATTGTGGGAGACCACCATGAACCTTGAGACCCGCAATCTCATGCAAGTCAAGATTGAAGATGCCGTTGCAGCCGATCAGATCTTCTCGACTTTGATGGGCGACCAGGTTGAACCCCGACGAGAATTCATTGAGCGTCATGCGCTCAGCGTGACCAACCTCGACACCTAAGCCCGGCCATCCTCGTGGCGGCGCGTCGTTGCCGCGACCGCCACGGCGATAATTCTAGTCGCGCCAGCCGCCCGCAGGACGTCGGCCATCGAGCTACAAGTCGCACCGGTGGTTATGACGTCATCGACGATCGCAACCCGTGCGCCTTTGACGTCTGCTGTGGCGCGGAAAGCGCCTTTCATATTCTCGTGTCGGGCGGCGGCACTTAGCAGCGACTGCGGTGCACTCCAACCACGCTGGCGCGTTACCAGATCGTAACGCACGGGCTTTCCGCTCGCCTCACCGAGGCCGCGCGCCAGTTCACCTGCTTGATTGAATCCACGATGCACGAATCGCCAGGGCGACAGAGGGACGGGAACCAGAAAATCAATTTCGCTGAGGTGGGCCTCAAGGGTGTGAGTTAAACCCACCTGCAATAACGCCAAAGCACCGAGGTCGGCGTGAAACTTGGCGGACTTGATCAGACTCGTGATAGGAAACTCGTAGCGATATGCTGCGTACGCTACTTCAACGGACGCGATAGTGCGAGTAAGCCGCGACTTCCGCCGTCTCGGAAAATCAGCCAGACAGCCGTCGCAAACGCCGCTAGCGTCGGCATCCAGCCCTTCGCAGACCAGGCAAATCCCTCTTGGGGTCCAAGCAGGAGACAAGGGCAATTTGTATAGTTTCGCCCAATTCCATAAACTCGACAGCGCGCCTATCCATGGCATCTCGACTCACTCCCTGACCTGAACATCGCGGCCCCGTGCTGGACGAGGATATAGCAACATGTCTACTCAAACTGCCCAGATTCGCAAGACATCCGTCGACAACTTCCGCCACGACTGGCAGGCCACTGAAGTCCGTGGGCTGTTCGATCAGCCCTTCAACGATCTGCTGTTCCAGGCACACACCGCCCACCGCAGCCATTTCGACCCTAACCGTGTTCAGCTTAGCACCTTGCTCAATATCAAGTCTGGCGGCTGCCCCGAAGATTGCGCTTACTGCCCACAGAGCATCCGCTTCGACACCAATGTTTCGGCTGAGCCGGTGCTGCCGCTCGAACAGGTCTTACAGGCTGCGGCGCGCGCCAAGGCCGCTGGCGCGACCCGTTTCTGTATGGGTGCCGCCTGGCGAGCGCCGAAAGACCGCGACCTTGAGCAGGTCATCCCGCTCATCGAAGGTGTCCGCGCCCAGGGTCTCGAAACCTGCGTCACCCTCGGCATGTTGACCAGTGCCCAGGTCGACAAGCTGCGTGACGCTGGTCTCGATTACTACAACCACAATCTCGATACCTCGCCCGAGTACTATGGCAACATCATCTCGACGCGCACCTACGATGATCGCTTGAACACACTCGCGCGCGTTCGCGACGCAGGGATCAAAGTCTGCTGCGGCGGCATTGTGGGTCTGGGTGAAAGCACACAAGATCGCGGCGAATTGCTGCGCACCTTGGCCAATCTCCCGAGCCATCCAGAATCCGTACCCATCAATCTGTTAGTGCGAGTCGCAGGCACGCCGCTGGCTGACGCCGAACCCGTCCATCCGATCGACTTCGTGCGGACCATCGCCACGGCACGTATTCTCATGCCAGCTTCCCATGTGCGCCTATCCGCCGGTCGCACCAATATGACCGACGAGTTGCAGGCCCTGTGCTTCTTCGCGGGCGCCAATTCCATCTTTTACGGTGAACAACTACTCACCACCGCTAACCCCGACGTGAGCAACGATCAGCAATTATTCGCACGACTGGGGTTGAGCCCCGATCAGCAACACACTCATCCCTGACGCGGGCCCGGTCGGTGCCGGACATGCTCGCCGCGCGCATAGCAAATGGCTTGCACACCGCGCGGGTCGCTCATCGCGCCCGACAGTTGGACGAACGCAGCAGCGCACAGCGCGTCGCCATTACCCTCGACGGCCGCGCGCTGATCAATTTTACCAGTAACGACTATCTCGGCCTCGCAGCTCATCCGCGCGTGGTTGCACGTGTTCATGCGGAGCTCGAACAGCATGGCTTCGGTAGTGGCAGCGCGGCTTTGTTATCCGGCCGTTCGAGTTTGCATGCCGAACTTGAACGCGAGCTAGCCGCTTATACAGGCATGGAATCCGCGTTACTGTTCTCGTCGGGATATCTCGCGAATCTCGGTGCATTGACGGCGCTAACCACCTCGCGCGATCTACTACTGCACGATCGTTTGAATCACGCATCATTGATCGACGGCGTGCTCGCCAGCGGCGCTCATCACCGGCGCTATCCCCACGCGGATCACCGACGAGCCACGACCTTGTTGCAGGAAGCAGAAAACGATCTTCGATGGGTCATTACCGAGTCGGTCTTCAGCATGGACGGTGATCTCGCACCACTGACTGCGCTGGACGCTGCCTGCGCCGAGCATGGCGCCGTACTTTACCTCGACGATGCCCACGGCTTCGGTGTACTGAATGAGGGTCGAGGCGCGGCTGTCGCACTGCCGCCCGCGCGGCGCGCAGCGCTCGTGACCATGATCACGCTGGGCAAAACGCTCGGTTCGGTTGGCGGTGTGGTGCTCGCTAACGCCGCCATCTGCGAATTCCTCGTGCAGCGTGCGCGCACGTATATTTATGACACCGCGCTGCCGCCGGTATGCGCTGCTGCAGCCCTTGAGGCCCTCGCTGTCATGCGCGAATCGCCATCGCGTACGCACAAACTGCAGACCCGCGTGCAGTCATTTCGTGATCGAACCGCGGCGCTAGGCATTCCGCTCACGGCTAGTTCTTCGCCGATTCAACCAATCATGATTGGTGACGACGCCCGCGCGTTGGCGATCGCGCATTCATTGCACGAAGCAGGTTTCTACGTCCGTGCTATAAGGCCACCAACGGTTCCCGAAGGAACCGCACGACTGCGTATTACCCTTACTCATGACCACACTGACGATCAAATTGATCTCCTAACCCGCGCACTCGCACGCGCCATGTCCAGATGAACATGACGCCAGTCTCCACTTTGGATAAACGCCGCGTCGCGGAACGTTTCGACCGCGCCGCGCAGAGCTATGACCGACATGATTTTCTGCAACGTGAAGTCGCGACCCGCGCGCTTGAGCGACTCGACTACGTGGCCCTGCAACCATCGATAATCATTGACATCGGCTCAGGTACCGGTCGCTGCGCTCGCGCACTCGCGACGCGCTACAAGCGCGCACGGGTTGTGCAATGCGACCTTGCGCCCGCCATGTTGCACCAAGCGCGCAAACAGGACCGTAGGTTCTTTTCCCGCCAGCGTTTTGTCGCCGCCGACATCGAGCGCCTGCCATTCAAAGACGGCGCCTTCCAGCTAGCCTTCTCCAGCCTCGCGCTTCAGTGGTGCACGGATTTGCTCGGCGCCTTCAGTGAAGTGCGGCGTAGTCTGCAGACGACGGGCTTGTTCATGTTTACTACCCTCGGTCCCGACACGCTGCGCGAATTGCGCAGGGCCTGGTCGACTATATCCAGCGCGCCGCACGTCAACCAGTTCTTGGACATGCATGACATCGGCGATACGCTGGTGCGCGCCGGCTTCGGCGATCCGGTCATGGAGACCGAGTATCTAACCGTACCCTATGAGGACGTCATGACTTTGATGCGTGACTTGAAAGGAATTGGGGCGTCCAACAGCAACAACGAACGCGCTCGCGGCATGTTCGGGCGCCGCGCTTTGGCCGCCTTGCAAGCAGCTTACGAGTCTGAGCGTCAGGCCGATGGCAAACTACCCGCCACCTATGAAGTGGTCTATGGCCATGCCTGGGCGGTTGAGGGTCGCCGCCGGCAACCTCAGGATGTACACACCTTTCCGCTCACCAAGCTGCGCCGTCGATGAGCTTGTCCCTGTTTGTCACCGGCACCGATACGGGTTGCGGCAAAACGCGAGTCAGCTGCGCCCTGCTCGAAGCGATGTCAAAAGCCGGCATCAGCGCCACGGGTATGAAGCCAGTCGCCACCGGCGCAACGCGCACCAACGGTTTACTGATGCACGATGACGTCAAGGCATTGGTGGCGGCCTCGAACGTCGCCATTCCGCGTCGTTATGTCAATCCCTATTTGTTCACCCCGGCCTGTTCGCCCGATATCGCCGCGCGACTAGCCAAGACGCCCATCGACCTCGCCGTCATCGAAGCGGCATACCGGTCTTGTCAAAGCCGCGCTGACGCAGTGGTCGTAGAGGGTGTGGGCGGCTGGTGCGTGCCGCTCAGTGAATCGCTGTGGATAGAAGATATCGCCCGTCAGCTGCGACTTCCCGTGCTGCTGGTCGTCGGCGTGCGCTTGGGCTGCATCAACCACGCGGTGTTGAGCGCGCGGGCCATCATTGAATCCGGCCTGCCGCTGCTCGGCTGGATCGCCAACGTCATCGATCCCAACACGGTCGAACTCGCTGCCGTCATCAATACCATTACGCGCCACCTCGATGCGCCTCGACTGGCGGTCCTCGATTGGGCGCCAGCGGCCCCCCCCGCGACCCTGGCGCAACACCTGGCACCCTGTGTGGAACGACTGCGCGCCGTGTTACCACCCTGACGTCGAATTGCCCTCATGGTGAGCGAACTCGACACGCACGCTTCATCGGGCGGCGGCTGGCTCCTGCGTCCCACCCGCTCCATGACCTGGCCGCAGGCCAAGCGCTTCATCATGCTCGTCACGGCGATGAGCGTATTGATCGGCGGCACGTTCGCTTATTGTGGTTTTTGGCTGGTGATGCCGTTCTCAGGCCTGGAGGCGCTGGCAGTCGCGGTCGCTTTTTATCTCGTGCTGCGGGAGGGCGAGCGGCGCGAATTGGTCCGTATCGAGGGCGACCAGCTGGTGATTGAAACCGGCCGGCGTGAACTTGAGCGACGCCATGAATTCAACTGCCTGTGGGTGCGCGTGCATCTGTCGCGCTCGCGCTATCGTTTCCACCCTACGCGCCTGTTCGTTGGTAGCCATGGCCGAGCCATCGAACTTGGTCGCTTCTTGACCGATGGCGAACGCGAAACATTCGCACAATCCCTGATTAACGCCTTGAAGAAAAAGCGGTAGACTACGGCCGCCCCGTCCTGACTACGGCAGGTTCCGGCATTCGACAGGGTGAGAGTTTTTGCCACGCCGGGTTGCTCAGGCAACGTTTTTAGACACAAAAATCAGCACCTAACTGGTACGGACCAAACCCGCACGCGCTGTATCGGGAGTTTCAAGCATGACTTTTTTCAAGCATTCCAAGCCGTGGCGAAAATTCGCGATAGCGGCGGCACTGCTCGGCCTGCCGGGCGTCGCCATGGCCGAATGGGGGCTCAATCTTACCCGCGGCGTGACGCCCTACAGCCACATCGTCTATAACCTGCATATGCTCGTTCTGGGTATTTGTGTGGTGGTCGGCGTGGTGGTCTTCGGGGTGATGCTCTATTCCATCATCGCATTCCGGAAATCGGCCGGTGCCAAGGCCGCGCAGTGGCATGAGAGCACCAAAGTTGAAATTCTTTGGACCTTGATTCCTTTCATGATCCTGATTGGTATGGCGGTGCCCGCGACCCACGCTTTGATCATGATGGAGAACGTGTCCAATGCTGACATGACCATCAAGGTTACCGGCTACCAGTGGAAGTGGCACTACCAGTACCTCGACGAAGGCATCAACTTTTTCAGCACCATGGCCAACAACAGCAACATGGCCCGCCAGCTGAATTCGGGTATCGACCCTAAGAGCGTGGCGAATTATCTGCTTGAGGTCGACAATCATTTGGTCGTGCCGGTCGACAAGAAAATTCGTTTTCTGACCACCGCCGGCGACGTCATCCACGCCTGGTGGGTGCCGGCACTGGGCTGGAAGCGCGACGCCGTCCCCGGCTACATCAACGAATCCTGGGCCACGATCGAGACCGCCGGCACCTACCGCGGCCAGTGTGCCGAGCTGTGTGGTAAGGACCATGGCTTCATGCCGATCGTGGTCGACGCCCTGTCGACGGAGGACTACGCCGCCTGGGTCGCGAAAATGAAAGCCGCCACCCAGCATGCTGAGTCCGCCGCCACCGCGCCGGCAGCGGCCGTTGCCCAACAGTAAAGCCACGCGGCGCGCGACCGCCCGTCGATTATTTTCGAATCGAATTTGTATACGAGGTTAGATCCATGAGTGAGGCCGCCACCCACCACGACCACGATGACCACGGCTATCATGCAGGCGGCATCTCGCGCTGGCTGACCACCACCAACCACAAGGACATCGGTACGATGTACTTGGTGTTCGCACTGATAATGTTCTTTATCGGTGGTTCGATGGCGATGGTGATCCGCGCCGAGCTGTTCCAGCCCGGCCTGCAGTTCGTCGACCCGCAGTTCTTCAATTCCATGACCACATGCACGCGCTGGTCATGATCTTCGGCGCCGTCATGCCGGCTTGGACGGGCTTCGCCAACTGGATGATTCCGATGATGATCGGCGCGCCCGACATGGCGCTGCCGCGACTCAATAACTGGAGCTTCTGGATCCTGCCCTTCGCCTTCACGCTGTTGTTGAGCACGGTGTTCATGCCGGGCGGTGCTCCCGCAGGTGGCTGGACCATGTATCCGCCGCTGGTCCTGCAAACCGGTCAGGCCTTCCCCTTCCTGATCTTCGCCGTGCACTTCATGGGTGCGTCTTCGATCGCCGGTGCTATCAACATTATCGCCACCGTGTTCAATATGCGCGCGCCCGGCATGACCTTGATGAAGCTGCCGCTGTTCGTGTGGACTTGGATCATCACCGCCTTCCTGCTGATCGCATCCATCCCAGTGCTGGCCGGCGCCGTAACGATGCTGCTGACCGACAAATTCTTCGGCACGGCATTTTTCAGCGCCGCCGGCGGCGGCGATCCAGTGATGTTCCAACACATCTTCTGGTTCTTCGGACACCCCGAGGTCTACATCCTGATCCTGCCGGCTTTCGGGATCGTCTCGGCCATTATCCCGACTTTCGCGCGCAAGCCACTGTTCGGCTACAGCTCGATGGTCTATGCCACCGCCGCCATCGCCTTCCTGTCGTTCATCGTGTGGGCCCACCATATGTTCACCGTCGGCATGCCGCTCGCCGGTGAACTGTTCTTCATGTACACCACGGTGCTGATTGCGGTGCCGACCGGCGTTAAAGTCTTCAACTGGGTGGCCACCATGTGGCAGAGTTCGATGACCTTCGAAACCCCCATGCTGTTCGCGATCGCTTTCGTGGTGCTGTTCACCATCGGCGGTTTCTCCGGCCTCATGCTCGGCGTCACACCCGTCGACTTCCAGTACCACGACACCTACTTCGTCGTTGCACACTTCCACTACGTGCTCGTCACTGGCGCCATCTTTGCGCTGATGGCCGGTACCTACTTCTGGCTACCGAAGTGGACCGGGCACATGTATGACGAAGCGCTTGGCAAATGGCATTTCTGGATCTCTACGATTTCGGTGAACGTATTGTTTTTCCCTCAGCACTTCCTGGGTCTAGCCGGCATGCCGCGTCGTATTCCGGACTACTCCGTGCAGTTCGCCGACTTCAACATGGTGTCGAGCATCGGCGGTTTCGTGTTTGGCTTGTCGCAGCTGTTATTCGTGGCCGTCATCGTCAAGTGTGTCAGGGGTGGTGCCAAGGCCACTGATCAGGTGTGGGAAGGCGCGCACGGCCTGGAGTGGACCTTGCCCTCGCCACCGCCCTACCACAGCTTCAACATACCGCCCGAGCCTTCGAGCATAGAAGGTGGTATGCGCTGAGCATGACGACCAGCGGTCACCCGACGGACGATAAGCGCGCCGCTCAGCAACGAGCGGCGACGCGCACCGCCATCGTCCTGGGCGTGATCGCAGCAGCGATTTACGCTTGGGTTTTCATCTCTAAACTGTAAGCCATGAGCGAGACGCCCTACCAAGTCGCCAACCGTCGCACCGTCGCCAAGCTGGTGTTGGCGACCTGCGTCATGTTCAGCTTCGGCTACGCCTTAGTACCCCTATATAACGTCTTCTGCACGATCACTGGCTTAAACGGTAAGACCGGCCGGCTCACCGAGGCCCAGGCTGCCTCATTGCCGGTCGACGCAAGCCGTTCGATTACGGTCGAGTTCGTGACCAGCGTCGACGCGCAGATGCCGTGGGATTTCAAACCACTGGTCAACAAAGTGGTTGTGCATCCCGGTGTCGAGACCCAGGTCGAGTTCGAAGTGCACAATTGGGATGTGGGCAGCATCAACGGTCAAGCCGTGCCCAGCGTCGCGCCGAACACGGTGGCGAAGTACTTTAAAAAAACTGAGTGTTTCTGTTTCACCCAGCAGACGCTGGCCGCCGGCGAGACGCGGCGCATGCCGGTGCGTTTCATCGTCGACGCCCGTTTGCCGCCAGAGGTCACCGTGCTGACCCTGGGCTATACGTTTTTCCAGTCGCTTCAACCGATTGTGTCAAACGTCGAAGCGGCCCAGCCGCGTTCATGAAGTCGGTAGCGACTTCGCGGATTTCACCTAAACCGAGAAACAAATCATGAATAGTGCAGGACACACAGACCACACAGACTATTACGTCCCTGAACCGAGTCACTGGCCCATTACTGCCAACATCGCGATTTT
>JANLSI010000882.1:0-5005 GCA_031362345.1 Pseudomonadota bacterium | reverse complement strand
GTCCACGGTCTTTTGCAGAAGCTCGACCGTATCGAAGGAGTAGTTGTCCAGCGGCACCGTGGCCGCAGTGGTGAGCGTATCGATCAGGCCAGGGACGCTCGCACTCCGGTCGCGCACGTTCGCGGGATCGGTCGCGGCATTCACCACCAGCACCACGAGCTTTTCCACCTGCCTTTTGTTCATCATCTTCAGCACGCTCCACGGATGGTTGGTGGAAGCGATAGCCGCAAGCGGTCCGCGAAGACCAATGTTATCTGCCACGCCGCCGTCTGTAAGATGGACATAGGGTCGCGCCGGTCCTTCGGTGGCAAGTGAGAGCCGGGTTTCCGCGCGTGCGGTGCGGCGCGGATTGACGCGCGACGCGTGGTCGCCCGCCGCGAGTGCCACCCACGTCGGCTGGCGATATTGGCAACTGCCGGCGTAATTCTGAAAGGTCAGCGGCGTGAGCCCTCCGGGAAACGCCGACGATGACGCCACCGCGCGCGCAAGCGGCACGCCCGCGAGATCCGAGCACAGCAGGTCGAACTGATCCTGTATAAACGGAAACTGTGCGCCTGTGGTCATGTCGGTGGCGTTCAGGATCACGAATGGGCGCCGGTTGCGTGCGATCAGGTCAGCATAGCTTCCGCCCTGGAACACCTCGCGGTCGTAGTACGCCGCAGCGAGGTCGCTGCGCCCGTAGGATGGCGCGACCAGCTTGAGCCAGTTTGCCGGGGAGAGCGCTTGCTTGACCAGGTCGCGCTGCACTGGTCGATAGAGAAATCTGTCGGGAAATTCGTCGAAGATCTGGGGCCCGCGCAGCGCATAGTAGGCGGCCGGAAAGCTGCCGCCGGAGATCGATGAAATCACATCGACTTCATCGAGCAGCGACACGCGCCGCCCCTGCCACTCGATGGTGGTATCGCGCAGCGCCTCGAACACCCCGTAGGCCAGCGCCGCGGCGCGGGTCCCGCCGCCCGAGAAAGTCACAATCACGAACAGTTTGTCGCTGTTGTCACCTCTCTCTAGCCGTTCGAAACGGTAGCCGGCTTCCGGCGCATACTTCGCGAGCGGTGGATTCCCCGGCGTAAACGAAGCGCACGACGCAAGCAGTAGCAAGCAACCGATCAGCAGCACCCGCACGCTAATCATCACCCATCCGTCCGATAAAACGGGATCTCCAGCGGTTCAAGCACGGTGGTGTTCTGCACCGTCACCTTGCACGACTTCGGGCGAAAATTATAGAGGTTGCCCAGCGCGAAGATGTGCGTGCCAGCATCCACCATGAGAACTTCGTTGGTGTTGCCGTTTTCCTCGTCGTCAATGTAGACCAGACGATTGGTGGGAAACGTTACTCTCACGTACTCCATGCTGCTTCACCACCATGCTCGCGTTGAACGATTGTAGGTTGGCGACATGCAGCAGTCTATCAATGGGTCCCGATAAGGGAACAATCAAGGGAGCAGTCAAGGGCTCAGAGTCGTCGAAGCGGATTCTCGCGCGGTTTCAATCTGACCGTGCCTACGTCAAGTACTCTGACCCCTAGACTGTCGCTATTCGATGGTCGCCGTTTATTCCCGCGTTACCACCAGCGAGGAATTCTGCCCGCCAAACCCGAAGGCGTTGACTTGCAGCGTGTCGATGCGGCCTTCGGCGGGCGCTTTGATAACCACATGCAGCTTACCCACTTCGGGCATGAGCTCGCGTTCGTCGTAGGTGCCGGCCGTCGGCATGAGCGCATTCTGACCCATGCTGAACAGGCCCGCCAACAAGCCCAGTGCCCCGGCCGGCCCATGGGGGTGGCCGAAATTGCCCTTGGGCGACATCACTCGAAGCCGCTTAGCGCGGGCGCCATAGATGCGATTCAGCGCCGCGAGTTCGGCAATATCCCCGACCGGCGTGCCAGTGCCGTGGGCTACGACCGCGTCCACGCTGTCCGCGCCTCGCGGCAGCATAGCGTTCTGCAGCGCCAACTCCATGACGCGCTGTTCCCAGCGGCCTTGCGGCTCGGGCGACGACGGGTGATAGCCGTCGGCCAGGGTGGCGTAGCCCCGTAGTCGACCGTAGATCGTGGCACCACGTTGCCGCGCCCGATCTGCGCGCTCAAGGATGAATATGCCAGCCTCTTCTCCGAGCATGACGCCGAAGCGCTCGACGTTGAATGGGCGACAGGCTTTGTAGGGATCGGGTTGAGGCGTGAACATCTTGTTGTTGCGCGCGCCGAAGAACACCAAGGGGCTGATGGCGCAATCGGTGCCGCCGGTAATCGCAACGTCGACCTCCCCGCTTTCGATCATGCGCGCGGCGATCCCCATGGCGTCGTGGGACGACGCGCAGGCGGTGGCGATGGCGAGCTGCGGTCCGTGCAGCCCATAGCGCAGGGCAATGTGCGCGGCGGGCATATTGAGGAGCGAATTCACCATGAACTTTGGCGATACGGCGTCCGGCCCATCCATGTCGAGCCGTGCCTGGTCGTCGGCAAGGGAATCTACGCCGCCGAGTGCGCTGCCTATCACCACGGCCGTGCGCAGCGGGTCGAACGCCTCGATACCGGCGTCCGCCACCGCCTGCGCGGCTGCGGCAACCGCGTATTGCGAGAAGGACGTCGAGTTACGGGCTACCCGGCCTTCCATCCACTGCGCGGGATCGAAACCTTCGATGAGGGACATCCAGATGTTTTCGTGGCCCTCCGTCCAGGCTGTGGCGCTCGCCACCACCTTGCCCGCCAGTAGATTGGCATTGAAGCGCTCGAGGTTCAGTCCGATGGACGAGATTACCCCCAGACCGGTGATGGCGACGTTTTCCACGATGTCTCTCCCTTGGCAAAAGTGCGGCGCCGGGTCGACGCCACGGTCCACAGCACGGGCGACGCGACCGCGAGAATTGGCTGCCGTCATCACTGCTCTCGGTATACTTGTCATCGACGACGGTGTCCATTGCTTGCGCCGCGCAGGCGTTGCTAGCTGATGGCGAAGCCCTCATAGCCTTTCTCTGCAATCTCGTTACACAGCTTGCGGTAGGTGCCGAAACCGCCGATGTAGGGCAGGAAGACGCGCGGCTTGCCAGGAATGTTGGCGCCGAGGTACCAGGAATCAGCCTGCGGGAAGAGCGTCTCGTTGGCGAGTTTCTGGACGTGGGCGACCCATTGCGCTTCCGCTGCGCCGGTGGGCTCGATGCGAGCCGCGCCTTGTTCGCGCAGGTAGGCGATGCAGTCACAGATCCAATCGACGTGCTGCTCGATCGAGGTCGGCATGTTGCCGAGCACCGAGGGGCTGCCGGGGCCGGTGACCATGAACAAGTTAGGGAAACCCTCGATAGCGACGCCAAGATAAGTGCGTGCGCCCTCCGCCCATTTGTCTTCGAGCTTCCTGCCGCCGCGGCCGCGCACGCCGAGGCGGATCAAGGGGCCGGTCAGCGCGTCGAAGCCCGTGGCAAAAACCAGCATATCGAGCGCATGAGTCTTCTCCGTGGTACGCACGCCGGCGGCGACGATACACTCGATCGGCGTCTCGCGCAGGCAGACCAGGGTCACGTTGTCGCGGTTGAAGGTCTCGAAGTAGCCATTGTCGAGGGGCAGGCGCTTGGTCGCGATGGGGTAGTCAGTCGGGATAAGCTTCGCGGCGATCGCGGGGTCATTGACCGTCTCACGAATTTTCTCGCGCACGAATTCGGCCGCAACGTCGTTGGCGCGCTGGTCGAAGACCATGTCCGGAAATGAGCCGAACATCCATTCAAAGCCACCCTTCCTCCAGTTCGCCTCCAGTTCGCGCCGCCGCTCGGCGGGCTCGAGATCGAGCACATTTTGATTCTTAAAATCGTAGGGCTGACCGATGGTGGACCAGCGGCAGAACTCACGAATGTCCTTGATGTTGCGCTTGAGCTCGGCAACTTCCTCGGGTGAGAGTTTGCGGTTGCGCGCCGGCACGCTGAAGTTCGGCGTGCGCTGGAAGACGGTCACGTGGCGCGCCTCGCGCGCAATGACCGGGATGGCCTGAATACCGGACGAGCCGGTACCGATGACACCGACGCGCTGGCCACTGAAATCCACGTCGTCGTGAGGCCATTGCCCGGTGTGATACCAGGGACCGGCGAAATCCTCACGGCCCGGAATGTCGGGAACCTGCGCGGCCGACAAGCAGCCGACGGCGGTGATGAGGTAGGTCGCCGTGACGGTCTCGCCAGCGTCGGTTTCGATCACCCAACGGTTGTTAGCGTCATCGCAAGTCGCTGCGGTGACCCGCGTGTCGAAGCTGAACGCAGCTTTGAGGTCGAAGCGCGTAGCGACATGTTCCAGGTAGCTCAGGATCTCAGCCTGAGGAGGGAAGCGCGAACTCCAGGTCCATTGCTGTTCGAGTTCGGCGGAGAAGGTGTACGAATAAACCCAGGACTCAGAATCCGAGCCCGCCCCCGGATAGCGATTCCAGTACCAGGTGCCACCGACCCCACTGCCCTGCTCGAAGCCGCAGTGGCTGAGGCCCATCTCGCGCAAGCGGTAAATGGCGTAAAGCCCGGCAAAACCAGCACCGATGACGACCGCATCGACATGCGTGTTGGTGCGGGCTTGATGCTGGGTGGCTTGG
The DNA here is from genome assembly GCA_031362345.1 of Pseudomonadota bacterium. GTDB lineage: Bacteria > Pseudomonadota > Gammaproteobacteria > JADJYF01. The sequence continues at coordinate 446 of JANLSI010000882.1, read as the reverse complement.
ACGGTCGACATGTGCGTGCTCCCGGGTTGGGGCTGAAAACTCCGCCGCGTGTTCAGCGGGCCGGCGTCGAGGAAGGTCAATTCTAGCCCATGCTCCGACTCGGGAGGCCAATTGCCAAGCGCCCAGCTAATGAACGGGAGAACGCATCCACACGGCAGGGGTCAGTGGTTCGATTCCCCTATCGCCCACCCATTAGACAAGCGCATTGCGTGCTTACGGTCGAAGTCTTCGTGGTCGAGATCCCAGCCCGGATTACGATGGCTTAATCGCGACCTTCAATACGCCGTCGCGTTGATTGGCAAACAAGTCGTAGGCGCGCTCGATGTCGTCGAGCATGAACTGGTGCGTCACCAGTACGCCCAGATCGACACGCCCTGATGCAACCACATTCACGGCCGAGTTCGGCGTCACCTGCAACGCGGTGTGTCCCGGCTATGTGTGGACGC